>USFH01000123.1 GCA_900553925.1 uncultured Clostridium sp. | reverse complement strand
ATACATCTGCATCATATGCTGCCAGCAGTCCCTCACGCGGTGTCATATTCGAACGGTCAATGTAATTATAATTTCCTGCCTGCAATGCATCCACCAGCCCAATCTCGTGTGCGCTCTGACAGCCGCCCATCGCAACGGAGCTGCCCTCGCCGATTACTTCAAGTGCCAGCTTCAAAGCTTCTCCCTTATCTGCTGCATAGTAACCGGTCATGTTCCGGGACTCCAATCCTTTGATAACGGTCTGTGCCAGAACCTCATTTCTTTTTCTCATATTCTCGTTCATGCTATTTCCTCCATTCTCTATACGTGTCTTCTATTTTAGCACAATTTTACACATATAGAATCATGCATACCACCAGATTTTTCTTGAAAATGCATATAAGACACATACAAAATCGATTATAATATATGGCTGCTTTCCGGAAATGTCAACCGCATATTGTCCTATATCCATTTTTCATTTATAATGATTTCGCTATGTTAGACAGTCAGCCGATATTGGCTTTAAATACAGAAACGGAGAATTAAAATCACACATGTTAACGCCGGATTATTATGACAAATTTACCTGTATTGCGGACAAATGTCCAATCACCTGTTGTAAAGAGTGGAAAATCGCAGTCGATGCAGACACGAACCGCCGCTGGAAGAAGCTGCTTCCGCCGGATACCGTACCGGAATGCCGTAAGAATTTAAGTGCCTACACAACGAAGAAAGACGGGCAGCGCGTAATCGGATTAGACGCGATGCATCGCTGTCCTTTCCTAGACGAGGCAAAGCTGTGCCGCTTAGTCTCTGCCTACGGAGATTCTGTGCTCTCAGAAACGTGTACAACCTTCCCGCGGGAATATCATACCTTCCACGACCACAAGGAAGGGATGCTCATGCCATGCTGTCCGGCAGTGATTGATCTGTGGAGAGATACGCTACTGGATTTCCCACAGGTGTCTGATCCGGACGCACTCTTTTTGATCCGCACTTTGATCATGGATCTGATTCAGGATACGAATATTTCTATCGAAGAAGCTTTATTAGAAAGCTTTTATATTCTGTCTGAACTGGCAAAAAACGCACCGATTACCATAGCAAAGGTAACTGAATATTTCTCACCTGTTTCGCTTGCAGAGCTTCGTGCAGCTATCCACGACGTAGAACTTCCGGCTGCGGACACATGGATGGAATGCAATGAGATTTTGCAGGATTTGTCTGTGAATTATATCGAAGAAGGCTTGTACGCATCTTACTTGAATCCACTGATTACGCTCGCAGAACAATTTACTATACCAAACGATGTAAAACTTACTGACTTTCACCGGCAGTTACATACCTACGATATCCTGTTTCGGAACTATATGGCAAACGAAATATTCTCCGACCTGCTTATGCCGGAGGATACGATCGACGATATGTTGTTACATCTCGAATGGATTGCCATGGAATATGCATCCATTCGGCAGAGCCTTTTTCTTCTTTACTCTGCCGAAGGAGCAAATCATCTTTCTTATGAAACCGTCCGTGACTACATTGTAATCCTGTCACGCATGACCGGTTATGAAGATGCGGATATCCGCGAATATCTCGAAAATAGTTTTGCATCCCCGATCTGGGACTGGGGATATTTTGCGCTGGTGGTTGGGAAATAATTACTTTTTCTACAAAAATGATATAACTTGTACATTTTTTTCGGGCTATGCAATCATAAAAACTACATTTTTTCTGACCTGTATGTGGTTGTTTTTTACATTTTTTCCGGTCTGTTTTTTTCATCTAAGGACAGGCGATTGCCATTATTTACCACTCCGCACAATCACCTGCAATCCTAAATGTTTTATTTCAACTTACCATATTCCTCGTCTGTTACCGGCACACATCACTCATTGGATGTCTCCGAGTGCATTTCTTCCTGCTGTCTGTGTAATCTTTGCCATGTTCTTACCCCTCCTAAAATTCTTTTACCAGTTCTTCGATTTCCTTCTTATTTGCATGATTGTGCAGGATTCCCTCATCGGTCAGCGTAACATTCCGTCCGCCACGGTTGAACAGCACGGTTCCAAGCTCTTCCTCCAATGCTGCAAGCTGTCTTGACAGCGTTGGCTGTGTGATATGTAATTGCTCTGCCGCCTTCGTGAAGCTCTGCTCCTTCGCCACGGTCAGAAAATAGCGTAATACCCGAAGCTCCATTTATCGATTCTCCTTATTGCTTATTTGCATGACAGAATTATTATATCACTATTTCTTCATCACACAGATTTTATTTGAGAAATTCCGCACAGCAGGAATCTTTCCAAGCACCTTGTAAATCGGCATCAATACTTTCATCCCCTCAACCAGACTCACATCACGCTTATTCTTAAAACGTGGAATCACCTGTTCCAACGCCGCACCATTTTTTACGCCCCATGAAAACTTCGCCGCACTCTTCTCGATGGATTTCTCCTTGATATGCTTTACTACAAACGGCGACATCGTTTCTACAAGCACGACTGCTTTCGAAAACCGCTTGTCAAGAATATCGAATATCTGCTTGACATCCGCCTCGGACAGATACATCGTCAAGCCCTCAATAATTACCAGCACCGGCTCGCCATGATACTCGATGTCATCCATATAGCTTGCGTCCATAGCAGATTTTGCAATCTGGAAGATCGGCCCCTGCTCCTCGAAGAAACGACTCCGAACTGCCATCGTCTCCGGCAGGTCAATGTTATACCAACGGTCGTATGTTCCTTCCATCCGATAGCAGCGTGTATCCATACCGCATGCAATGTTCAAGACAACCGCGTGTGGATAATGAGACAGAAAATCTCCGACCAGCTTATCAAACACGATCGTCCGCGCAATTACGCCCAAGCTCATCGCCTTGTCGCTTTCCGCCTTGGAGAAATCATAATCCAGACGGGATACCACTTCGATTGCCCGCTCGTCGTAAATATGATGGTTCGGCTTCTTTGACTCCTGCGCTCTCGCATATAATGTCTGCAGCATTGTCTCCGGAACTCCCTGTACCTGTACTTTTGTTTTTTCGTTCATGTGATTGCCTCGCTTCCTTTTATTCCTTTTGCACTTACCTGATTTTTATGTGCTTTTCTTTTTAGACATAACAGTTGTTACGATTTGTTATGTTATAAAAAATGAGCTCCACAGCACTTGTTATGTTAGTTTAGCCTAACCTACTTGTCAAGTCTGTTTTTTGGTTTTCACCGTCTTTTTGCCAATGTTAATTTTCATTGCTTGCATCCACCATAAACGCTTCGTATAATGATGCTATGCTTACCACATAGGAAAGGACGTAAAACCATGATCAACGAGAATATCAAACATTTCCGAAAAGAAAAAGGGCTCAATCAGGAAGAGCTGGCTGTGAAGCTACATGTTGTCCGCCAGACTGTGTCCAAATGGGAAAACGGTTTATCCGTTCCGGATGCCGATGTGCTGATTCGTCTTGCAGACGTGCTTGACGTATCGGTCAGCCAGTTGCTCGGAATAGAAACAGAACCAAACAATCATCAGGCACTTGCCGATCAATTAGCCGACCTGAATGAACAACTGGCTCTGAAAAATCAGCAAGAAAGAAATCGTCTTCAGGCTGGCAGAAAAAGAGGTACTATTTTATTTCTTACATTCTTAGCCATGCTGGTTGCATTGATTGTAAAAAACGAACTGGTGTCTCTCCTGTTAACCGGTATGTGCATGATCAGCGCAGCCATCATTTTGTATCGTAATCTTGCTCTATTGACAAATGAAACTACAGATGACCTGCGTATTGGCACCCTTCGCGTGACCACACTTATCAATATTGGATTTTTGATAATCGGGATTCTTGTTGCCTGTCTGACAGCACTTGATGTTATCACGTTTTCTGAAAATGGCGAGAAAATATTTGCGATGGCATTTATAAGCTGTATCATGCTTGCATCCGGTATTCTATGTCCAAGAATTCCATACAACCGGTACACAGGGTTGCGACTGCCATGGACCATACGGGACGAAGAGACATGGAAAATTGCACATAACATTTTGGGGCATATCTCTCTTCCCATTGTCCTGCTGTATGTCGCCTGCACGTTGACAGTTCCGGATTTTGAGCTTGTGACATCTGGTGCTATGATACTCTGGATCGGGATTCCAGGTGGTATTTCCGGCGTATACTATCTCAGGAAATACCACGGTCATCTTGGATAAATCAATCCGGATATTTGACCAAATCATATAATTTTCCATATTTGCCTAAATCACGTACACCATCTAATTGCATGCCAAGATGCATGTATTTGTCGCATTTTGACTTCGCATCGGTCTCCAGAAGCACCGGAACCTGCAGCCGGTTGCCTTCTGCGTAGGCAAGCTCCATCACCTTCCGCATGTAACCCTGTCCCTGATATTGTTCCGGCACACAGACCATGCCGACGAATATATATGGTTTTTTCTCTTTTTTCATCCGATCCTGCAACGATGTTCCACCCTTGGAAACTGCCTGTCCCATCCGTATCAATTCTTTCAGGCTCATTGAATGAAACAGTGCTTTTACAAGCTGCATGCCTGCTCCAAGTTTCAATTTCTGTCCCGGCACCTTGTAAGCGATATAGCCCTCGCCCCGCTCGCTTATCGTATAGAGCATACCGCCTTCAAATGCCATCCGCACATACCCGGCAATATACGTTGCGACCGCATCCTTGCTGCGGTAAAATGCGCCCATTCCGACTTCCTCTCCATAATCATAATATCCAAACGCATGCCCGATCTGCTCTGCCACCTGCGTATCTAACGTTGTTACCTTCATGGTTTTCTCCCCTTCTATTCTACTTCATATACTACTTTTATTTGTGCCCGTCTGGTGGTTGTAATTTTGTTTTTCTTTTTAAGTTAGTTTCATCTAACTCATTTTATCATAGCATTGTAGAAATGGGAATACTTTTTGCGCAAAAAGGAGCCCGCATCCTATGATGAAGACTCCTCTTATGATTTACTTATTTATTTTTTACTGCTCTACTTACATCAGCTTACGGAACATCTCCTCAAACTGCTCTAAGCTTGCCGGTCTAGGGTTGCCCGGTGCACACGCATCCGCTGCAGCAGATTCACACAAGAACGGAAGATCTTCTTCCTTCAGCTTCTCCAGCTTTGTCGGAATTCCAACATCGATAGACAACTGCTGAACCGCATCGATTGCAGCCTGTCTGTAAGTTGCCTGATCCATGCCTGTCGTATCAATTCCAAATGCTTCTGCTATGGATTTGTACTTTTCTTCTGTATATTCTTTGTTGAACTCCATGACGATTGGAAGCATCATCGCACAGGCTACACCATGTGGTGTATCATATACCGCACCAAGTGTATGTGCCATGGAATGTGCGATTCCAAGTCCTACATTCGAATATGCCATCGCTGTTACATACTGTGCAAGCGCCATGCCCTCACGTCCGTCCGGATCGTTCTCTACGGCTTTTCTCAGGTTCGCTGCAATCAGTTTGATTGCCTCTAAATCCAGACAATCTGACAGCTCCCATGCGCCTGCGGTTGTATAACCTTCAATTGCATGTGTAAGTGCATCCATTCCGGTTGATGCAGTCAGTCCCTTCGGCATCGATGCCATCATATCCGGATCTACCACTGCAACATCCGGGATATCATTCGGATCCACACATACAAACTTACGCTTCTTCTCTACATCCGTAATTACGTAATTGATCGTTGACTCTGCACCCGTACCACCGGTTGTAGGTACCGCAATCGTAAATACCGTCCGCTTCTTCGTCGGTGCAACGCCCTCCAGAGAACGAACATCTGCAAATTCCGGATTGTTGATAATAATGCCGATTGCTTTTCCTGTATCCATGGATGAACCACCGCCAATGGTGATCATAAAATCAGCTTCCGAAGCCTTATACGCATCGACACCATGCAATACATTCTCAATCGTCGGGTTCGGCTTGATATCAGAATATAACTCATATTCTATGCCATTTTCCTTCAGCAGATCGGTTACCTTCGCCGTCACGCCAAACTTCACCAGATCCGGATCAGACGCTACAAACGCCTTCTTAAATCCCTTTGACTTCACAATACCCGGAATCTCATTAATCGCGCCATGTCCATGATAAGAAATTCCATTCAATACAAAACGATTCACTGCCATAATTCATTCTCCTTTCAATCACACAATTCCTGCTCGTATACAAAATTCATATATTATGTGAAATTTGTACAACAAATTGCTTAATCACAATAATAATTGTAACATATTTAACAAATTATAGCAAACCTAAGAATGTTCAAAATCCCACAGGAAACCTTACAAAATCCTATATATATTCGAGTATTAACAAGCAGATATACATGTGTTTCCCTTTCTAAAGGTTATGAGTGGATCGCTATGTATGGCAACCCACCTTTTTTAAGAATCTTCGAGAAAATATAAGTGGAATGTGAGAATTGTGCATGGTACAATTGGAAATGAAAAATTTGAAGTTGACGGAGGAAAATGCATGAGTGATTTGTATGTTTCAGATTTAGA
>USFH01000122.1 GCA_900553925.1 uncultured Clostridium sp. | reverse complement strand
AGAAGCGATAGGAAAGTTAGAGGAACGAAAAAGAGTTATCCTGGAAATATTAGAACAAAAAGGCAAGATAACAGGAGATTTGAAAGAAAAGATCCAAAACCAAAATGATATGACTGTTTTGAAAGATTGGCTGCAAAAAGCTTGTACGATTGAATCAATTGAAGAATTTGAAAGCAATAGTTGATCTTGAACATAAGAAGCAAAGAGCAGAGGTGGTAGCGATGTCTATATTAGAATATAACGAAGAAGAAGAGATCAAAAAGATCCGGGCAAGTGAGAGGCGTGGAGGCTACGATGATGGCTGGAATGCAGGAAACGAAGCGGGAAGGATTGAGGGAGAAGCAGCGGGAAAAAAAGCAGGAAGAATCGAGGGCAAAATCGAAGGAGAACTCAAAGGCAAGATTCTTGCTTACCTTGAATTTGGTAAATCCGACGAATGGATTATGGACCATCTCCAAATCTCACAGGAGAAGCTGGACGAAATACGAAGTAATCAATAATTTCACTTGGTACTATTAAACATAATAAAAGAGGAAGGTGTCGATCTATATACACCTTCCTCTTTTTCTGTTACCACCCAAAGCGTGATGACAGATATGCGCATCCGCGCTTTTTACTTCTTGATATAAGCTTTCGCATTGACTGACTGGATGTTTCCGTAGTTTGCAGCCGGGGCTGATCCTCCCTTTGGTACCAGCACGATCTGGATGCCTTCGAGACGCTTCGCAAGTCCTGCTGTTCCGGATTCTTCTCCGTTTTTAGCCCAGCCAAGCCAGCCAAACGACTGTGCATGAACACGGTAGTAGACATCGAAGTGGTTTGCCATCTCACCGTAAAGCTCGATCTGGATTGCTTCCAGGCGTTTTGCCTTTCCGCTTGTTCCACTCATCGCACCATCTTTTTTCCATTCTTTTTCCCAGCCATAGGTCTGGACGTGAGTACGGTACTCGATACCGCCGGCATACTGTGCATTGGAAAGCTTGATATTGATACCTTCGAGTCGCTTTGCCTTGCCGCTTGTTCCACTCATCGTACCGTTCAATACCCAGTTCTGCCAGCCGAAGCTCTGGACATGTGTCTTGTACATAATATTTGTTCCATTTGCATCACCCGGGATCACGATGTTTCCGGCAATCGAGGATACATATGGTTTACCACTGTTTGCATTCGATGTCACATTGACACCTGCATAGGAAAGCCCCGGTGCCGGGTCACCATGCTTTACAACGACGATCTGGATACCCTCGAGTCTCTTTGCCTGTCCGGCTGTACCTGCACACGCACCATTCTTCGCCCAGCCGAGCCAGCCATAAGACTGTGCATGCACACGATAATATACATCGTATTTATCCTTGTCCTTGCCTGTCAGCTGAATCTTGATCGCTTCGAGTCGCTTTGCTTCTCCGGTTGTTCCACTCATCTCTCCGTTTGCAGACCAAGGCAGCCAGCCATATGTCTGACAATGTGTAGCATATTGAATACCCAGATTTTTATTGCCACTGACGGAGATCTCAATACCTTCCAGGCGCTTTGCCTTTCCGGATGTTCCACTCATCACACCATTTGTAACCGGATTCTGCCAGCCAATAGACTGGACGTGAGTGCGGTAGGAGATGGTAATGTCTGCTACAGGTTCCTCAATTGCCTTAAACGTATAACCATTTTCCTTTGCATAAGCTTCTGCATACGAACCTGTATCACCATAGATTGTTTTTAGACCAGACTGGTCGAACGCAGCTTTTCCAATACTCGTTATACTCTTTGGTATTTCAATACTCGTCAATTCACTGCAATACGCAAAAGCAGAATCTCCAATACTTGTTACACTTGTTGGTATCTTCGTATCCTTACATCCCTGAATCAACTTATTTGTTTTTGTCTCAATAATTGCATTGCAATTATCATTACTATTATACGTTGCATTCTCTGGAGACACAATTATACTCGACAATTCTTGACACCCTATAAACGGAGATCTTCCAATGCTCTTCACACTCGCAGGAATCTCAACATTTTTTATACAAAGGCAATTCCAAAATGCAGAATCTCCAATACTCGTTACACTTGTTGGTATCTTGATACCTGTCAACTCGTAACAGCCCATAAACGCCTCATTTCCAATACTCGTTACACTCACTGGTATCTCAATATTTTTCAAGCCAAAACAATCCTCAAATGCAGAATCTCCAATACTCGTTACACCCATTGGTATCTTCGTATTCATACATCCCTGAATCAACTTATTGGTTTTTGTTTCAATAATCGCATTACAATTACCATTACTGTTATACGTTGTATTTTCAGGAGATACAACGATACTGGTCGGCCCATTCATACCGCCGCAACCCCTGAATGCAGAATCTCCAATACTCGTTACATTCGCGGGTATATTAATATCAGCAAACCGCGAACAACCATAAAACGCATACTTTCCAATACTCGTCACACTCACTGGTATCTCAATATTTTTCAGCTTGTAGCAGCCCCAAAATGCATGATGTCCAATACTTGTTACACTCGCTGGCATCTCCACACTCGACATACCAGTACAATCCATAAATGCAGAACTTCCAATGCTCGTTACACCCTTTGGTATCACAATGCGCGTCAAATTATCGCATCCATTGAATGCAAAACTTCCAATGCTCGTGCATTTCTCCGGAATCTTTACATCCCCACCTTTACCAACATACCCAACAATCTCGGTTCCGTTCCATTTAAAACCATCTGCATCCGCTTCACTTTCGTCATAAACAGCTTCCTGCATCTCATCCAAAGCCTCTGCATCCGTTTCCGTCGCTTCCGCAGACACCACCTCGTCTGGTTCTGCCGCCGATACCGTTCCTGCCGGAACATTCACCAGCAAGCTTACGCCCATGCACGCCGCCAGAGCAAAGCTTGCAAATCTTTTTGTTCTTCTCATACGTTTCCTCCTCGTTCTTACATGTGTTCATACTATTTTCTATTGAAAATACAATTTTGACTCATTTTACCACCATATGCCAAATGCCTGCAATAGGTGAATATCTATTTACAAATCCATCTCACACATGCTATGATGCAACTGTTGAAACATACACTTATTGTATGTGTTGGTTATCGGATTTCATCCGATAATCTGTGATATAGCTCTTATATCTTATGTCACCACGCGATAGCGTGATGACCTACGCACGCATCAGCGTGCTTCATTATTCCAGAAAAATCCCAATTATTTTATTATGTATCGCTTGTTGTATTTGTTTTATGTGGTAAAATATCTTTAATTATAACTTGACGATATGGCAAAGGAACTTTACGAGAGCAACCTCGTCTTTGCCGATGATTTTGTCAACCGGGAAGCGTTACAAACGTGCAGCTTGCGCATATGAAATCACCACTCCAGCATATACTTGGGGTAATCAAGGCATCGGCAAACTGGCAGGATATGAACAACTATGTAAATCAAAATAAAAAAGACCTGTCGCATCTGGATTCACTGACGGCAGGCATTATAAGTGAGGCGTGTAACATGAATATACCAAAACAGGAACCGGAAAAGGAGGACGTTCGTCAAACCGAACGCCCTCCTTTTATTTACATGATTTACCCGGATTAAGCACCCTCGACAGCCCTGCCAGAAATACCTTCTCTGCCACCACGCTGATCACTACAATGATTACCGTCCATGCAAGCAGATCGTCGGTATCAAGATAGATTTTCGCTGTATAAAGCATCTTGCCGATCGAGCCGTTCGGCACACCGATGATCTCTGCCGCGATACCTGCCTTCCACGCCATACCGGTTGTCACACGGCAGGCAGAAAGAAGAAATGGGCGAAGCCTCGGAAGCTCGATATAGCGGAAACGTTTGCGCAAAGGAAGATGAAATACCGTTGCTACCTCTTGCATCTCCCTGTTTTCTGCACGCAGTCCTTCTAAGACATTCTGGTATATGATCGGAATTACGATCAGGAACGATATGAACACGGACAGGTTCCGGGCGGAAAGCCAGATCAAACAGATCACGACGAACGATGCCACCGGCACACTTTTGATCGTCGCCATCCACGGCCACAGCAAGGTCTCTACAACCGGGTGCTTCGCCGCCAGATAAGCAAGCAGACAACCAAGAATCAATCCAAGCAAAAAGCCGCCTGCAATATGGTAGAACGAAGACCATATCGCACGCGCAAAGCCCTCCACCTGCCAGATCGTGCAAAGCCTTTTTGCAACTGCAACCGGCGTCACAAGCAGGATCCGCTGGTGGATGAGAAGTGCTGCAATTTCCCAAAAAGTGAGTGCAAGCAATGCTGCACCCACTTTCTTTAATCCTTCTTTATAGTTCATATTTATAATCCATAATAAAAATCATCGGCTGGAATCGTACCGCCAACTGCCTGTGGGTTCTCGTCGAACAGGATCTGCAGATATCCGCTGACACTGTTCTTCATTTCCTGTCCCTTTAAGAACGTGATATGGCATTTCAGAATTGCTTTTTCCGCGAGCGGTGCCTTCGCCACGATACCATATCCGGCGATCAGCTCTGCCGCATCGGCTGCATTGTCATTTGTGTAAGCAACGGAAGCCTCATACTCTGAAAGAAATGTCTCAACCGCCTGCGGATGCTCCTTCACGAAGTCTGTCCGGGCAACAACCACACCCGTCACGATATCACAATCCTCAATCTCATCCCATGCATCATTTAAGTCGATTGCGACACGCAATCCGTCAACCTGTCCCATTGCGGCTGTCGCAAATGGCTGTGGCAGCATGGCGATTGCTTCGGAATCCTTTGCAATATAAGACAGTGCTTCGGTTGTATCCGCACACCACTGGATCGTAAGACCGCTGTCCGGGTCAATGCCATTTTCCTTCAGGATATGACGCAGTGTGTACTCCGGTGTTGCACCCTGTCCGGTTGCATATACCTTCTTACCTGCCAGATCTTTGATGCTCTGTACACTGTCTCCGCGCTCCACGATGTTTAATACGCCTAATGTATTCACTGCCAGAACCTGTACCCCGCCGTCAGTATTGTTATAAATAACCGAAGCCAGATTGGAAGGAACCGCTGCAATGTCGATCTCACCCTTTGTAAGCGGTGCCACAAAGGTCGACGGATCGGTCGAAAGCTCTGCAAATTCATACGCATTCTTCGCCGCGCCATCCTCGGCATCCTTCATCAGCTTTACCATACCCATCGCCGTCGGTCCGGACATCGCACCGACACGGACGGTTACATCATCTGTTCTCTCCTTCTTTCCACATCCTGCAAACAGCATGCAGAACATAGAAAGAGCCAGCAACAAAGCAAATACTTTCTTCACTGCCGGTCTCTTCTTTACATTTCGTCTCATCTCGTTCATAGATTTGCTCTCCTTTAATTAGATTTTAGGCAGCACGCTGATGCGTGCGCAGATCATCACACTTCTCGTGGTGACATAACTTATATTAGATCTTCGCTGTGTTGCATTTCGCTGTCACACCATCGATCATCCCTAATTTGCCGGAAAGCGCACTGGTACAAGACATCGGCGCATCCATAACGACGGATATGATAGAGACACCTTTTTTCTCATACGGCAGTCCCATACGACCAATAATATAGTCCGCATATTCATGCAGGACTGCATTTACCTTTGCCGCCTGTTCTCTCTCATACACGATAATGCTGATTACGGAAATTCGCTTCTCCATAGTACCCTCTTTTGTTACTCGCCTTTCCACGCGGGACGTACCCTTGTGCGTCAGAACGAAATGAAACAACTTTAATCTTCTTCGATATGCTCGCAGCCCTGTGCGATAATTGTGCGGACATGTTCATCCGCCAGAGAATAGAAAATGGATTTTCCTTCTCTACGGTTCTTCACCAGTTTATTCTGCTTCAAGATACGAAGCTGATGTGAGATTGCAGACTGTGTCATGCCGAGCGCCTCAGCCAGATCACACACGCACACCTCCGCCTCGAATAATACGAACAAAATCCGTATTCTCGTCGAATCGCCGAACACCTTGAACAGTTCTGCCAAGTCATACAATTCTGTCTCACTTGGCAGCTTCTCATTCACAATCTTCAGCAGATCCTTGTGCACCTCGTGACTCTCACAACATTCTATCATTTTCTGTGTATGTGCCATAGTATCCTCTTTTCACACTAAAGTTTCTTTACAAACAATGTACGGATTGCATTTAACACTGCCAGTATCATAACTCCGACATCCGCAAAAATGGCAAACCACATATTTGCAATACCAAGTGCGCCGAGTACCAGACAGATTACTTTAATACCAATCGCGAAATAAATATTCTCATATACGATACGAAGGCATTTTCTTGAGATCCGGATTGCCTTCGAGATTTTCAGTGGATCGTCATCCATCAATACGATGTCTGCAGCTTCAATCGCTGCGTCCGAACCAAGCGCGCCCATCGCAATACCGATGTCGGCACGCATCAGGACCGGCGCGTCGTTGATGCCGTCGCCCACAAAGGCAAGCTCCTTCTTCTCGGGCTTCTGCGCCAGCAGCTTTTCGACCCACGCGACCTTG
>USFH01000121.1 GCA_900553925.1 uncultured Clostridium sp. | reverse complement strand
AGTCCCTCTATCCACCCTCTTCTTTTTTAGTTTGCAGGCTTTGCAAGAGCAGGTTTTTAATGGGCTATCGCCAAGCGGTAAGGCACAGGACTTTGACTCCTGCATTCGTTGGTTCGAATCCAACTAGCCCAGCTTTTTTATTTTATGGGCCATTAGCTCAGTCGGTAGAGCACTTGACTTTTAATCAAGTTGTCGGGGGTTCGAATCCCCCATGGCTCACTCTTTGGCAGATGGATTCATCTGCTAATTTTTTATTCATATATTATATATGCGGGTGTGGCGGAATTGGCAGACGCGCTAGATTTAGGTTCTAGTGGGCAACCCCGTGCAGGTTCAAGTCCTGTCACCCGCATTCCACAAAAATAAGCAAGAGTTTGAACTCTTGCTTATTTTTATCTCTGTTATCGTGCTATAAACGTACTCGGATTATTCTGTATCATCCCACCATAATTCGATGCCGGTGCTGCTGCCCCTTTCGGCACCAGAAGGATCTGGATTCCTTCCAACCGGTAAGCATATCCCGCGGTTCCGGAAGACTCTCCGTTCTTCGCCCAGCCAAGCCATCCAAAATGCTGCGCATGCACCCGGTAATAGATATCATAATGCTGTGCCATCTCACCGGTAAGCCGGATCTGGATTGCCTCTAAACGTTTTGCCTGACCGGAAGTTCCTGACATCGCACCATCCTGTTTCCAGCCGTTCTCCCATCCATAGCTCTGGATGTGCGTTCTGTACTGCACACTACCGGAATAACCACAGTTTGACAGCTTGATATTGATTCCTTCCAGCCGTTTACTCTTGCCGAATGTCCCGGAGCAATCTCCGTTCAGCTTCCAATTCTGCCATCCAAATGACTGCACATGTGTCTTGTACATGACATTCGGCTGATTGTTGTACCCCGGAATCGCAATACTGTTTGACGATGTTCCATTTACATACGCTCTTGTACGATACGCAGAGCCGGATGCATTCACGCCTGCATAATTCACAGATGGGGCTGCACTGCCTGCAGGCAGGACAACAATCTGGATTCCCTCGAGACGTTTCGCCAGTCCAGCTGTACCGGATGGTTCGCCATTTTTCGCCCATCCAAGCCAGCCAAATGACTGTGCATGCACCCGGTAATATACGTCATATTTACCGGCATCAGCACCGGTAAGCTGAATCTTAATCGCCTCTAACCGTTTGCTTTCTCCGCTCGTTCCATTCGTCTCTCCATTGTAGGACCAAGGAAGCCAGCCATAGGTCTGACAGTGCGTCGTATACTGAATCCCAAGATTGGAATCGTTCTGAATATTGATCCGAATCGCCTCAAGGCGCTTCGCCATCCCCGATGTGCCTGCCATCGTTCCATTATATCGCACGTCCTGCCAGCCAATCGACTGCACATGCGTACTGTACGCAACAGACGCAAGCTTCGAGATTGCAGCACCGCCTTCTGTATAATCACATCTGGAACAGCCGATTACCCGTTCCCTGCCATCATTCTGATTCGTCGGTGCAACCCGTTCGGATACAACTCTGATCATGCTATGTCCGAGTGCCGGAAGCTCCTCTGTCCTTGTCTGCTTACAGCCAGCCGCTGTACATCTATAAGTCCGAATCCCCTTCTGTGTACAGGTTGCTGCTTTTGTCACAGTTCCCGCATCCCATCTATGCTCCGTATGTTCTTCCGCATAAGAAACCTGAAATGTGAACTGTGTCGCACTTCCTGCTGCCTGCAGACTCACATCGAGATTGCCGTATGACCAATCCATCTGATTGATCGCATAGGCAGTTATACCATTCAGTATTCCGGAATAGCTTGGCGGATAACTGCTGTTATCTGCCGCAATTGTAAATGTCGTCTCACGCGCATCAAGCTTTGCCTGTATCCGCGCCCGGTACGCTTTTGCCCACCTTGCCGCATCTCCATTTCTTACAAGGTAATTATTCGCAAGACTTGTCGAACGCGTCTGGTACCCGGATGTCGTATACAGATCTGCATGATGTTCATGCGCAATCGCCATCAGTTCATCGGTCAGGCCGAAATACATATATCTCTGGTCAAAATCATACCAATGCGCCGATGTATCATCCCACGTGCAATCGACCTGATACCACTCGCCGTCTAACTTCACGGCATTCCATGTATGATTATCTGCCCTATCTTCGATTCGTTCGTTCGGAATACCCGCAGCCGTCAGAAGCTTCGCATACGCCCGCTGATAGCTCTCACAGGTTCCTAATCCTCTCGTCAGAGCACCTTCTGCGGAACACCACGCAAGTGTTTTGTCGTACTCCAATTTCGCATTCAGCCAGTCATGCAGCCACAATGCCCGGTCATAATCAGAACCGGTTGTTTTCCTGTTGCACTGCGCAACGGCGGATTCCACAATGGAATCGACGCTTGGATGATCCGCGTCAGAGACGGATATCTTCACATCTATAAAAAAGTTTACAACCGGAGAAGACATATTCATCACGTAAAACCGGAAATAATATGTTCCCGACGCGGTCATTTTGAACTTCAAATCATAGGTACTGCACTCTTTTGTATAGTTTTTCCATTCACTATAGGTTGGATCCACAAGCATTTCTCGTTCTGTGCTTCCGGGATTCGAATAGTTTGGTGATGTCATAAAATACTTATTTGACGCATTTCCTCCTGTCGCCGACAAGTGAAATACCGTTTCTTCCCCTAATTTCGGTTCATCCCATTCCACCTTGAATGTAACACCTTTTTCCGTTTTGGTCTGGCAGTATTGATAGCTTTTCTCTGCCGCATGCACCTGCACGATGTGTATGTTCATAACAACCATCAGCATGCACACCAATAACGAAATAACCCCGTAAAGCCTTTTCTTTGTTTTGTTCTTCATACCTCGCCTCCTCATTTGTAATATTACTGTTTCCCCCCTTGCATTCTATCCCCGAAATACACTTCCCACCGCAGCCAGATACTTTACTGCTCTTCTTTCTCTTTTGGAAGTACAATATTCAACAGGATTGCCACAATCGCAGCAGGCACGATTCCAGAGCCGCCAAACACAAGCTGTACAAGCTTCGGTGCATGGACAAGGATATCCGGATTTGCTCCCATACCATAGCCAACACCGAGTGCTACAGAGACAATGGAGAGATTACGCGAATTCATCGGATTCTTCGTGATCAGCTGGATTCCACTGAATACAATCGAAGAAAACATCATAACTGCGGCACCACCGAGTACTGACTGCGGCATGATAGAAATAAGCGCCGCAAGCTTCGGACAGAGTCCACAGAGAATCAGGAACACAGCTCCCGTTGCAAGCGCATACCGATTCACAACCTTTGTCATGGCAACAAGTCCGACATTCTGGCTGAAAGACGTATTCGGCAGGACACCAAAACAGGCAGCAAGCGAAGATCCAAGTCCATCACACATAACACCACCGGACAGCTCCTTATCGGTTGCTTCCCGTCCCAGACCGCCTTCCATAACACCGGAGATATCTCCAACTGTTTCAACCGCTGTAACAATAAACATGATCATAACCGGCAGAATTGCACGCATATCAAATACCGGCTTGACCGGCATGATCTTCGGGATAGCAAACCATGCAGCATCTGCTACCTTATCCCAGTTCAGCACCCACGCTTTTGTATACTCGACGCCATCGGCAGTTACCCCGGTCGTTGGAAGCACAAATCCCATAACAATTGCAGCAATATATCCAGCAATAATACCTAATAAAATCGAGGAGGAACTCAAAAATCCTTTTGTGCAATGCTTGAAGATCAATATCACAATCAGCACAAAGAGTGCCAGCAGCAGATTCTCCATCGAGCCAAAATCTTCCGCCTTGTTTCCACCGCCAAAAGAATTGATTCCAACAGAAATCAGGCTTAAACCGATGGACATAACAACTGTACCTGTCACAACCGATGGGAAAAACTTCCGGAGCGGTTTTAAAAAGAACCCAAGCACCGTCTCAAAAAAGCCGCCTAAAATTGATGCCCCCATGATTGCTCCATATGCGGATACACCGCCCCCCATCGTTGCTGCAACGCTGTTAAATACACCAATAAACCCGGATGATGTACCCATGATGATCGGTACACGTCCGCCGACCGGACCGATTGCAAAAAGCTGCACCAATGTCACAATTCCTGCAACAAGCATTGCATTCTGAAGCAAGGAAAGCTGTAGCCCAGCAAACTCTCCTCCTGCGATTCCACAGGCACCTGTGATGATTAAAAGCGGTGTAAGGTTTCCAACAAACATTGCCAAAACATGCTGCAATCCAAGAGGAATTGCCTGCGCAAGCGGCATCTTTCCATCCATCTGAAATGCCGCATCCGATAACTTAAAACTCTTTTTCATCTATTTTTCTC
This sequence comes from uncultured Clostridium sp., assembly GCA_900553925.1. GTDB lineage: Bacteria > Bacillota > Clostridia > Lachnospirales > Lachnospiraceae > Coprococcus_C. Next base: position 2,243 of record USFH01000121.1, on the reverse strand, counting down.
CTTGTCTTTGGTATTTGCTTATCTAAAATCATCTTCCGGCATCGACATCAATATCTTCTCCGGTGTGATCGGAAGTTCTCTGTGCCATACACCTGTCGCCCGGTAAATTGCATGAGCAATCGCCGGTGCCGGTGTGTTGATCACGATTTCTCCGATGGATTTTGCGCCAAATGGACCTGTCGGCTCGTAGCTATTCTCAAACTCAACCTGTAGGTGTCCCATGTCCAGCCGCGTTGGGATTTTATATTGCATAAAATTGGACTCAACCGGTTTTCCGGTTTCATCATATGTGATATTCTCAAACAACGTATGACCGATTCCCTGCACGATCCCACCCTCTGCCTGGATACGTGCAAGTGCTGGGTTGATTGCGATTCCACAATCCACAACTGCCACATAATCGAGGATTTTTACCTCCCCTGTATAGCGGTCAAGCTCAATTTCCACCATACCAACCATATATGGCGGTGGAGAAACCGGTGAAGAATGCGATGCAGTCGCAACCGCTGCAATATCATTTGCCACCTGATCCTTCACACTGATCTGCGCCAGTGTAACACGCTCGTCTGTGTTAATCTTCCGCACACACCCATCTTCAAATACCGTTTCTTCCGGCTCACATCCAAGCATTCCCGCCGCAATCGCACACAGTTTTTTCTTCAGCTCCTCGCAGGCAAGCTCTACTGCTTTTCCTGTTACATAGGTAGTCGAAGATGCATAAGAACCGGAATCATACGGAGATGCGTCCGTATCTGCGCCAAATACTGCCACGTCATCCACAGAGCAGTCCATACACTCAGCCACCATCTGTGCCAGAATCGTATCACAGCCGGTTCCCATATCTGCCGCACCGATAATCAGGTTAAACGTTCCATCATCTGCCAGCTTCACAGTTGCAGAACCGACATCGACGTTGGATATACAGGAACCCTGCATCGCCATCGCAACACCAGCGGTCCGCACTTTTCCATCGCCCATCTCCCGGACCGGATATTTCTCTTCCCAGCCAAAAAGCTCACGGCATCTTGCCATACAGCGGTCAAGCGCGCAGGCATTTGCAGTCTCTCCATAATACGCCGGCATCTTCATGCCCTCCCGGAGCATGTTTTTCTCCCGAATCTGCGTCGGGTCGATGCCAAGCGACTCCGCAAGCTCATTGACCGAGGACTCCAGAGCAAAGATTCCCTGGGTTGCGCCATAGCCGCGATAAGCGCCCGCCGCCATTGTATTTGTATAGACGACATCGTAACCAAACCGGAACGCCTCAAGTCCTCCTGTATAAAGCGGAATTGACTTGTGTCCGCTAAGTCCGACCGTCGTCGGTCCATGTTCCCCATATGCACCTGTATTGGAAAGTGTGTACAGATCAAGTCCGCGGATATGTCCGTCCCGGTCTGCACCCAACCGGACAGTGACTTCCATCTCATGCCGCGGCGAACCTGCGATCTGGCTTTCGTACCTTGTGAAGATGAGTTTCGCCGGACGCCCCGTCTGCATCGTCACAAACGCCGGATACACTTCGCTGACTGCAGTCTGCTTCGCGCCAAATCCACCACCGATCCGCGGTTTTTCCACGCGGATTTTGCTTTTCGGGATTCCAAGCGCTCTCGATAAAATCCGGCGCACATGGAAAACAATCTGTGTCGAAGAAATCACATGCAGTCTTCCATACCGGTCAAGACATGTATATGTGCGAAATGTTTCCATCATTGCCTGGTTGAACGCACGCATATGATAAGCATGGGAAAATGATACCTCACAGTCCGAAATCACGGCATCGACATCGCCATCTCCGCTTAATTCATGTGCGATCACATTCCGTTTTGCATCACCGCCCACATCAACCGGCGGATACCAGTCATCCTCCGGATGCACAAGCACCGGATTATCCTTCGCTTTGTGGAAATCAAGCACCGGCTCTAACACATTGTATTTCACTTTCACAAGCTTCATCGCTTTGCATGCCGCTTTTTCATCCTCTGCTGCAATGATTGCGACAACATCTCCCACAAACCGCACGTGCCGGTCGATAATCAACCGGTCATACGGAGATGGCTCCGGATAAGTCTGACCTGCGATTGCAAACCTTGTTTTCGGCACATCCTCCCATGTATAGATATCCACCACGCCCGGAATTTTCTTTGCAATTTCTGTATGGATTTCTTCCACAATCGCATTGGCATGCGGACTGCGTAGAAGCTTCACGACAAGCGCAGGACCCGTGATATCATCTGTATACACCG
>USFH01000120.1 GCA_900553925.1 uncultured Clostridium sp. | reverse complement strand
CGGGGCTATACGATGGAAACGGAGGACGGCCTGGCGTCAGTTACCTATGAAGGGGACTGCGCAAGGCTCAGATTAAAATATTATGATAGTATTCTGGAGGATACGCCGCAGGTAGTGGACAATCTGATTTACTCCTACACCTTTGAACGGTATGATTCAGATTATGGCATATACCGGGCAATCTATAATGTAGGAGATGCGTCTGGTGACTGGGACTATGCAGTTGCATATCCACCGGAGTTTCATTTTGCCGATGATACCTTTACGTTGTATGTTCCGCTTGATTCTGATTTAGAGGATGGAAGATATAAGCTGTATTTTTCGTATGATGATCCGGATACACAGAAATCGGTGTTTCAGGTGACAATTGAATTTAATCTGAACAGGAGCGCGATGTAATTCGCGCTTTGGTTTTTATAAAAGTGTAAGATATACCAAATTTTACAAATTTTTGCATATTATTTGCATTTTCTGTTTTTGACTCCTTATGTTTGCTAAGATATCCCTAGTCTGGTTTTGTAAATAAAACGTAAATTATACCGAATATACAACCAAAACAGCAGGATTCAGTTTTGATGGTTTTTTTATGATACTATTTATAAAATGAATATTTGGGACTGGGGAAGAAAACAAACGATGAAAATTGGAATTTGTGATGACCGTTATGAAATACGACACAAAGTAAAGGAAATATTACAGGAAATATATACAGAGGAACAAGGATTCTTAATTCATTCATATACTCCAAACGAAATAAAAATTGATATCGAAGATATGGTATTTGACTGCGAAATACTGATCATGAATACGGATTATCCAGAGAGCAACTTGCGGGGGGTGACACTTGCCAAGCAGATTAATGCAACATTTCCATTTTGCAAGATTATCTATCTGACCGAGAATGAAAATGCAATCAAAGATGTGTATGAGACCAATCATTGCTATTTTGTCCGTCAAAAGGATGCAGATCAGGTCATGGAGCTTGCAATGCAAAAAGCCGTTAATATGGTAAAGCAGGAAACAGCGCGGAAATCACTCGAGATCATCTGTGAGGGTCATCATGTATTTATCAATCGTCCGGATATCATTTATATCGAGAAGTGTTGGAGAACCATCAAGATTGTGACACGGTTCCGCGAATACACCAGTTACGAGTCGCTGGCAGGTATCCGTAAAATGCTGGGGGACAATATGATACGTGTGCATGGCGGATATGTTGTGAATCTGGAGTATATCACCTATTTAGGTGTGGAAACGCTGGAGGTACAGAACGGAAAGACAATACCGATCGGCAGGACATACGATAAAGAGGTCAGAAAAGCCTATCAGGAATATTGGAAAAAATAAAAGAACATGGTAAAATAAAAATCGAGTATGTAAATACTCGATTTTTTTATGTGAGGACAAAACGATGTTGCGAATTGGAATCTGTGATGAAAATACGAAAGATCGGACGGTAATCCGACAGATTGTGACGGACACATTGTTCCGGGAAGAAGAATTAAGCTATATTGAATATGCGGAAGCAGAGACATTGGAACAGGAGATACAGGCAAGTACAGTGCCATTTGATCTGTTGCTAATGGAAATGAAATATAAAAATACAAGTGGGTTACAGCTGGCAAAGCAGATACGGGAGAAAAATCTGGATGTTGATCTGCTGTTTGTAACAGATGAGTCAGATCATGTGTATGAAGGCTATCATGTGCAGGCACAGGGATATGTCTTAAAAGAAGATATGAAGACACAGCTTCCAGACTGTCTGCGGCAATATATGAAACGACGGGCGCAGGCTGGTACGATTCTTGTGAAATCAGAGTCGGTTGTGCGCAGTATTCCGATTGCCACAATCCGCTATATAGAAAGCCGCGCCAGAGTGCTGTTGTTACATACAAAAAACGAAGTGATTCCATTTTATGGAAAGCTGGCGGATATTGAACATAAGGTGTTACAACATGGATTTGTGCGTATCCATCAGAGCTTTCTTGTACGGAAGGCCGCGATTGCAGCAATCAATGGATATGAGGCCGTTGTCGGGGAGGATACGCTTCCAATCAGCCGGAAATATTATAAAACGGTGCAGATGCAGTTCCAGCTTAAACAGAAAATACAGGTGGCAGAGGAGGATATAGATCCGACAGTCACACGGAGTCTGGCGAAAAGCATGGAGGATAATGGCGCGATTATTGGAACAAAGGGAGAACTGCTCGGAATTATCTACCGCATGAAAAATGGTGAAAGTCTGATGCTTGGCAGAGATGCCGAAAAATGTCAGATCGTGCTGAAGAAAGCCAACGTGAGCCGGGAACACTGTATTGTAAGGCGGCTTGCCGATGACACCTATGAAGTGATGGACTGCTCAAAAAATGGTGTTTATGTGGAAGGTGTCTATCTGGGAAAAGGGAAAAAGGTACAGGCAGAGACCGGAAACCGGGTATGGCTGTGTGATGAGTCACAGGAATTTCGATTGGGATAGTGGAAAGCGGGAGTGAGACAAATGATCATAAAATGTGAAAAGGGAAAACATTACTATAACACGGATATGCACGCTACATGTCCGTTTTGTATGAGACTGCGTGATACAAATTCCACCCCTCTGCGGACAGAAAATAATTCCGCTGAGGCAATGACAAAAACGGAAACTATGCTCGAACCGGATAGAAAAAACGCAGGATATCGTGTATAATACACGCATCAACAAGGGGAGACAGAGAAACATATGGTTTTTAGTTCAATTTCATTTCTAAGTGGATTTTTATTGCTGGTCTTTCTGATCCATACGATCGTACCGAATATCCACATCAAAAACGCATGTCTTGTCCTGTTCAGCATATTGTTTTATGCAGTGGGGGAGCCGGTGTATGTGCTTTTGATGCTTGGCTCGTCGTTTGTGAATTATCTGTTCGGACTATGGATGGAGCAGGCGGGCAAAAAACAGCAGGACAAACTGAAAAAAGGAATATTGATCGCTGCAGTGATTTTGAATCTAGCAGTGCTGGTTGTGTTTAAATATACCGATTTTCTAATTGGGATCATAAACCAGATCGGGCATTTATCCATCCCGTATCTGAAACTGGTTATGCCGATTGGCATTTCATTTTTTACATTTCAGACGATGTCGTACATCATTGATCTGTACCGCGGAGACTGCACCTGCCAGAAGAATTATTTCCGGCTTCTGCTTTATATCAGCTTTTTCCCACAGCTGATCGCAGGTCCGATCATCAAGTACCGGGATATTGAAGCGGAGATTGCAGACCGCAGGCAGACTATGACAGATATCGAATACGGAATCCGGCGGTTTATCGTCGGTTTGTCGAAGAAGGTGCTGATCTCCAACGCACTTGCGCAGATGGTAGACCGGCTGATGCCGCATGCATCCGGCCTTGGTATGGCAGCTGCATGGCTTGTGGCAATCGGTTATACACTTCAGATCTATTATGATTTCAGTGGTTACAGCTATATGGCAATCGGACTTGGCAGGATGTTCGGATTCCATTTTAAAGAGAATTTCAACTATCCGTATGCGTCGCTGTCCATTAAGGAATTCTGGCGCAGATGGCATATTTCGCTGTCTACGTGGTTCAAGGAGTACGTATATATTCCGCTTGGCGGTAACCGCAAGGGTGGTGCACGCACGATTCTCAACAAATACATCGTATTTTTTCTGACCGGGTTATGGCATGGAGCGAATACGACATTTATTTTGTGGGGATTGTTCCACGGAACATTTCTGGTGTTAGAAGGGCACACGAAGTGCAGTATCCGGCGCGTGCAGTGGAAATGGGTGCAGTACCTATATACGATGCTGGTTGTAATCTGTGGGTTCGTGATGTTCCGGGCAGACAGTGTGGCACAGGGACTCGGGATACTCGGACAGATGTTTTCCTTCCGCGGCAATGCGGAGGGGTGGATACTTGCCCGGGCAGAGCTGACGCCGTATCTGCTTACGGCACTGCTTGCCGGCATCCTGTGTATGTTCCCATGGGCGGAAGCCATCAAAGGGAAACTTCAGAACTGTAAGCGTGTGCAGACGGCATCCGTGGTACAGATTGCCACAGGCATAGGATTGCTTGCGTGTCTGTTAATCTGCATGGTGATGCTGGCATCAGATGCATATAATCCGTTTATTTATTTTCGATTTTAAGGATTGGAGGACATATCTATATGAAAATTTATCGTGTTATATTCTGTAGTCTGTTCTTCTTGATCCTTGCCGTGCCTCTGGTTGGTATGCTCTGGTACAAGGAACCGGAATCGACCGAGAACAAGACACTTGCGCAGAAGCCGCAGCTGGTGGAAGAGAAAACAATCAATTACAAATATCTCTCAGACTTAGAAGCGTATTTCTCGGATCATTTTGCCTACCGGCAGGAGCTTGTTACCGCGGATGCGGTTTTGATGAGCCGGGTATTTCATCAGTCAAGTGAGAATCTGGCAATCGTTGGAACCGATGGTTGGCTGTATCTGCGTACGACATTGGACGATTACCAGGGAACAAACCGCATGAGTGACCGTGGTATCCGGAATGTGGCAACTGTGGTTTCCCTGATGCAGGAATATGTGGAAGGCATGGGGAAGACGTTTGTATTTACAAGTGCACCGAACAAAAATACACTCTATCCGGCGTACATGCCGTATTATTACACGCAGACAGACAAACCGACGAATCTGCAGCGTGTAACTATGGTCATGCAGGAGCGTGGATGTAATTACGTGGATCTGTATGCGTTGTTTGAGGCACAGACAGGGGTGCTTTATCATAAGGGAGACTCACACTGGGATAACCGGGGAGCGGCACTGGTACAGGATGCACTGCTCGAACAGGCAGGCGTGGAACATACGGATCTGACGCAGGTAGAACCGCAGGTGCGGGATGATTTCGAAGGAGACATTGACAAAATCTTATATCCGCTTGCAAGACATCCGGAAAAGGAATATGATTATAGTCCGCACTTTACATATAGCTATGATGGGACAGATGATGTGACCGCGAATGTCGTGACAACGACGGGAACAAAGGGAGACGGATCCCGTCTGCTTTGCTTCCGGGATTCTTTCGGCAATTCTTTGCTGCCGTTTCTGGCACAGGAATTTGACTTTGCGAAGTTTTGTAAGGCAGTTCCGTACCGGATAGATGCCATGTATACGGAGAACCGGGATGTGTGCATCGTTGAGCTGGTAGAACGGAACCTGGTGAATCTTGTCAAATTCGCCCCGGTCATGCCTGCACCGCTCCGGGCATTCTCGGAGGACACACAAAGCTATAGTTCGGAGACTGTTACAGCAACGGTTTCAGAATTTGATGGATACTATAAGATACAGGGGTTTGCAGATGAAACATATGTGGATACGGATTCCCCGATATATCTGCGTTTTACCGGAGAATCCGGGTGCTTTGTCATTGAGGCGGCACCTGCGGATGAACTGACAACGGGAACCCCTTCCGATTATGGATTTACGGCGTATATCGGCAAACAGGCATTCCCGGCAGGGGAATATCAGATGGAAATGATTACAGAGCACGATGGAAGCTATTATTCCGTGCAGTTAGATAATATTTGTATCAATTAAGGAGGACATAGGGATATGAGAAAGAATTGGAAGCAAAAGGCATTCTTATGTGTGGTAACAGCGGCAATGCTGCTTAGTGGATGCGGAAGTGCGAAGAAGGATGCTGCAACCGCAAGTGATGCGTCGGTAAAGACAGAAGCATCGACAGAGAAGGAAACAACAGAGCAGACAACGGAATCGAAGACGACGGAGTCTAAGAAAGACAAAGATAAGAAGGATAAGGCAACGACCGAATCCGGCAAGAAGGATACGGACACGAAGACGACTGAGTCGAATAAGAAGGATACGCAGACAGCAGTGACGACGCAGGCACCGGCAACGACGCAGGCACCGGCGACAACGCAGGCACCGGCGACGACACAGGCACCGGCGACAACACAGGCACCGGCGACAACCCAGACGCCGGAGACAACTGCCGCACCGGTGGAAGAAACAGGACCGACAATTGTTCCAAACTGTGATAAGGGCGGTTATGATTATATTTACCCGGATGGTACAATTGAGTGGCATCCGGAATAAAGGAGCGAGACTATGCCTAGATTTTATGTAGAAGATTGCAGCGATGCACAGGAACAGATTGCAATCACAGGGGAAGATGTGAACCATATCAGAAATGTACTCCGGTTATCCGTCGGAGATGCATTGACGGTCTGTGATGGAAACGGAAAAGAATACACATGCAGCATAGCGGCGGTAGAAAAGGATGTTGTCTATGCGAAGATTGAGGATATCAATCAGAACGCAGCGGAGCTTCCGTGTGCAATCACGCTGTTTCAGGGAATGCCGAAATCCGATAAGCTGGAGTTTATCATCCAGAAAGCGGTAGAGCTTGGTGCGGCGGAGATCGTTCCGGTGATGATGAAGCGTACCGTTGTGAAGCTCGAAGATAAGAAAAAGGCGAAGAAGCTGGAGCGCTATCAGGCGATGTTCTCCGGTGTCTTTTATGATCGCTACATCCGGGGCCTGTGGGTCCTGGCAGAGGGGTTAATTTACCCCATGTTCGGCGAAGGCTGCCTTGTGGATAATCCCCCGCAAGGCGGTCGGTATTATATCTCCTGCGACTATGGAACGCTGAACCCGTTCTCTGCCGGGCTGTGGTGCTGGGACGGCAAAACAGCGAC
>USFH01000119.1 GCA_900553925.1 uncultured Clostridium sp. | reverse complement strand
GAGTTAGAACATCTCGATGAGATGGGTGACCTGTGCCGGAAGAAGCTGATTGTCGAGATCATGGGCAAACACAGTAACATCATCTTCACGGATGCGGATGGTACGATCATTGACAGTATCAAGCATATTTCCCACCAGGTAAGCTCGGTGCGGGAAGTGCTGCCCGGAAGAACATATGTATATCCGCCTTCACAGGAGAAGGAAAATCCGCTTGATATTGACATCAATTACTTCATGAATCATGTCCTGCGCAAGCCGGTATCGGTGACGAAAGCAATCTATACATCCCTGACAGGGCTGTCACCGGTGATCGCAAATGAGATTTGCTACCGGGCAGGTGTCGATGGCGGGATGAGTACGGCGGGACTTTCCATGCAGGAGCAGGAAGCTTTGTATGTGGCGTTTGATACAATGCGCCAGAGCATAAAGGATGAACAGTTTGTACCGTGTATTGCATATCAGGGGTATGCACCGAAGGAATTTGCGGCGTGTACATTGACGATGTACGGAGAAAAAACAGAGAACCTTCCGAAGAAGGATGTGGACGGACTGAAAGTATTTCCATCGATGTCTCCGGTCATTGAAGAATATTATCAGGCAAAAAGCGTGGTGACACGGATCCGGCAGCGGTCTACCGATCTTAGAAAGATCGTGAACAACGCGATTGAGCGGACAGCGAAGAAATATGATCTGCAGCGATCCCAGTTAAAGGATACAGAGAAGCGGGAAAAATACAAAGTGTATGGAGAACTGCTGACCGCATACGGATATTCCTGCAAACCGGGTGATAAGGAAATTACCTGTGAGAATTACTATGATGGCGGAACCGTAACGATTCCTCTTGATCCGGAGCAGTCGGCGATGGAGAATGCAAAGCGGTATTTCAACAAATACAACAAACTGAAGCGTACTTATGAAGCACTGATGGAGCTTACGGTAGAGTCAAAGGAAGAACTCGATTATCTGCTTTCTGTCCAGAACTCACTGGAGATTGCGAAGACGGAAACCGATTTGCAGGAGATCAAGCAGGAGCTTGTGGAAAGCGGCTATGTACGTGGCAGATTCGACCGCAGCAAGCAGAAGAAACAGGAGAAAGCAAAACCATTGCATTATATATCCGGTGATGGCTACCATATGTATGTCGGAAAGAACAATTTTCAGAATGAGGAGCTGACATTTAAGTTCGCAGAGGGCAATGATCTGTGGTTCCATGCGAAGCAGATGCCGGGATCTCATGTGATCGTGAAGACGAATGGAGAAACGGAAATTCCGGATCGCACCTATGAGGAGGCAGCAAGACTGGCCGCATATTATTCAACCGGTAAAGAAGCACCGAAGGTAGAGATTGACTATACGACGAAGAAGAATCTGAAGAAACCACCGAAGGCAAAGCCGGGATTTGTAATCTACCATACGAATTATTCGATGAGTATCGAACCGGATATTCATGGAATTGATGAAGTCTGAAACATGAAATTAAACATGAAAACACCTTGATTTTTAGGGGTGCCTATACTATAATAATGTAGATTATCGTTCATGGATAAGAGAGAAACGATAATCTGCATTATTTTTATGTGCACGTATGTACACAGACAGAAACTGTGGCTGCAGGCCGCAGATGATATAGGAGACTATTGTGATAAAGAGTATGACTGGCTTCGGAAGAGGCGAACAGGTAAATGACGATCGCAAGATTGTAGTAGAGATTAAGGCAGTCAATCACAGATTCTGTGATATGAATGTGAAGCTGCCGAAGAAGCTGAATTATTTTGAATCAGATATCAGAGCTTGTCTGAAGGAGTATATTCAGCGTGGAAAAGTGGATGTATTTATCACATATGAAGACTATACAAAGTCTAATGTGTGTGTGAAATATAACAAGGGAATTGCAACAGAATATGTGAATTATCTGAACAGCATGGCGGAGGAATTCGGACTGCAGTCAGACGTGAAACCGGCTGTGATTGGCAGATTTCCGGAGGTGTTCACATTAGAGGAACAGTCTGTTGATGAGAATGAAATATGGTCTCATCTTGAGGGTGTTGTACGGGAAGCTGCAGAGAAATTCGTAGAGTCACGTATTCGTGAAGGCGAGAATCTGAAGAATGACCTGCTTGCCAAATTAGATGGGATGTCAGAGCTTGTGGCGTATATCGAGGAGAAGTCACCGCAGATTATAGAAGACTATAAGGCGCGGCTGATCGAGAAGGTAGATGAGCTTGCGATCAATACACAGATTGACGACCAGCGGATTGCAGCAGAGGTTACAATGTATGCGGATAAGGTCTGTGTCGATGAGGAGGTTGTCCGTCTCAGAAGTCATATTGACAGTACACGAAAGATCCTCACAGAAGGCGGTGCAGTCGGACGGAAGCTTGATTTTATCGTGCAGGAGATGAACCGGGAGGCGAATACCATTTTGTCTAAGGCGAATTCCCTGATCATCGCGGATAAAGGAATTGACCTTAAGACTGAGATTGAGAAGGTCCGTGAACAGATTCAGAATATAGAATAGGAGGCGTCGGGCGACTATGGCAAAGAAAGGTTCTTTGATTGTTATTTCCGGATTCTCCGGCGTTGGAAAGGGCACTGTGGTGAAGAAGATGGTTGCAGAGTATGGCTACAGCCTGTCGGTTTCTGCAACGACACGTGCACCGAGAGAAGGAGAAGTTGACGGAAGGGAATATTATTTCAAAACCGTGGATGAATTCCGGAATCTGATCGATTATAACGGATTTATCGAGTGGGCACAATATGTGGAGAATTATTATGGAACTCCAAGAAAGTTTGTTGAGGATGAGATGGCGAAGGGGCATGATGTGATCTTAGAGATCGAAGTGCAGGGTGCCATGAATGTCCGGGAACAGTATCCGGATGCGATTCTTATATTCATTACAGCACCGAGTGCGAAAGGACTCCGGGAACGTCTGGCTGGACGGGGTACCGAGAGCGAGGACGTCATCAACAAGCGCATGCAGCGTGCGGTGGAAGAATCCGAGGATATGCAGCAATATGACTATATCGTTGTCAACGACGATTTAGATACATGTGTACACAGCGTACACTCGATTATTGTCGGCAGAAAATGTCTGCGTGAGAATAATCTTGATTTTATGGAAGAAATAAAAAAAGAGCTCAAAGCTTTATAGGAAGGGAGATATACAGATATGATACATCCATCATACACAGAGTTAATGGAAGTGATAAACAGTGAAGTGGAGCCGGGCGAACAGCCGGTTGTACAGAGCCGTTATTCTGTTGTTATGGCAACGGCAAAGCGTGCAAGACAGATTATCGGAGGTGCAGAGCCTCTTGTGAAGTCTGCAAGCGGCAAGCCGCTTTCAACTGCAGTTGCTGAACTGTACAGCGGAAAGGTCAAGATTGTAGGAGACGACGAGGAATAGGATCAAATAGAAAGAGAAAAGGCTGCAGGTTTTTGCTGTAGCCTTCTTTACTTTTAGAGCATAGAGACATATAGGATCAAAAAGGAGGCAGACTATGAGACTGTCAGTTCTATTAGAAGGACTTACATATGAGGTGGTACAGGGAAATACAGAGGTGGAAGTACGTGGAATAAAGAACGATTCGAGACGCGTGCAGCCGGGAGATCTGTTTTTCTGTATCAGTGGTGCGGTATCTGACGGACATAAATATGCACAGGATGTTGCTGCGAAGGGGGCATCCGTAATCGTTTGCGAGAAGGATGTGCAGGTGCCGGAGACTGTAACAGTCGTACGCGTGGAGAGCAGCCGTTATGCGATGGGAAAGATAAGCTCCGCATTCTATGGAAAACCATCGGAGCAGATGACTGTGATCGGGCTTACCGGAACGAAGGGCAAGACAACAACCACATATATGATCCGGGAGATGCTCGAACGGGCAGGAATTAAGACGGGACTGGTTGGTACGATCGAGATCTTAGATGGAGCGAATAAGATCCCGGCAGAGAATACAACACCGGAGTCGATGGTACTTCACAAGTATATGAAGGATATGGTTGACAACGGATGCAAGGCTGTAGTTATGGAAGTCTCTTCCCAGGGACTTATGCTGGACCGTGTCGCAGGCGTTGATTTTGACTATGGAATCTTCACGAACCTGTCAAAGGATCATATCGGACCGAATGAGCATGCAAGCTTCGAGGAATACAGAGACTGGAAAGCAAAGCTGTTCACACTCTGCAAGACCGGAATCTTCAATGTGGATGATAAGAATGCAGGTTATATGATGGAACATGCGGACTGTGGGAAGATCACCTATGGCATGCGTGAACATGCAGATTACTGTGCTAACGATGTAAAACTCTATTGCGAAAATGGTGTGCTCGGAATCCAGTATGCGTTGTCCGGCAGCCTGAGCGGACAGATGGTTGTTGATCTTCCGGGTGAGTTCTCCGTGCATAATTCACTGGCGGCCATTGCGGTTGCGGATCTGATGCACGTACCGGTTGCAGATATTCAGACAATCTTGAAACAGATCAAGGTGCGTGGACGTGTGGAGATGATACCGATCTCGGATGCATTTACGCTGATGATTGATTATGCGCACAATGCAATGGCACTAGAAAGCCTTCTTACAGCGCTTCGTGCATACAATCCGAAGCGTCTTGTTACATTGTTTGGTTGTGGAGGAAACCGCTCGAAGGACCGTAGGTTTGAGATGGGAGAAGTATCAGGAAATATGGCTGATTTCACCATCATTACAAGCGATAATCCAAGAGACGAAGAACCGGCAGCAATTATGGAGGACATCGTGACGGGAATGAAGAAAACGACCGGATCGTATGTTGCGATTGAGGATCGTAAGGAAGCAATCCGGTATGCAATCTTACATGCGCAGCCGGGGGATGTGATCGTACTTGCAGGGAAGGGACACGAAGATTACCAGGAGATTCATGGTGTGAAGCACCATATGGATGAGAGAGACTTGATTCGCGGGATTTTGGAGGAAGAGGATGTCACAAAGATATGCGGATATAATAATCGATATTTCGCATAGTGCGATTGACCGGGTGTTTCAATACCGGATCAGCGAGGCACTTGCGGAGCAGGTGCATGTAGGAAGTCTTGTGACAGTGCCCTTCGGAAAAGGAAACACGAGAAGGCACGGTTATGTGATTGCAATCACTGATACGACATCTTACGAGGAAGACAGAATAAAAGAGATTCTAGATGTGCCGGATAAAGCAGTTCCGATCGAAGGAAAACTCATACAGCTTGCTGCATGGCTCAAAGAGACCTATGGTGTTACGATGAATCGTGCATTGCAGACAGTCATGCCTGTCAAGCAGACTGTCCGGAAGACGGCTCAGAAGGTAGAAGAAACCAGACTTTCGGAAGATCAGTGGGCGTTTGTCACACTGAACGACGGACAGCAGGCATTGGTCAAGGAATTCCGTGAGAATTATCAGAGCAAAAACCGAAGGCCATATCTTCTGCATGGTGTGACAGGCAGCGGGAAAACAGAAGTATATATCCAGTGCATCAAGGAAGTGATTCGGGATGGTGGACAGGCAATCGTCTTAATTCCGGAGATTTCACTTACATATCAGACAGTTGCAAGATTCCGGAAGCATTTTGGCGACCGGGTAGCTTTCGTGAATTCCAAGCAGAGCAAGGGCGAAAAATACGAACAGTTCAGGAAGGCAAAGGAGAAGGAAGTGGATGTCGTGATCGGTCCGCGCTCGGCACTTTTTACCCCATGTGTGAATCTTAAGCTGATCGTCATCGATGAGGAACATGATGGAGCATTCAAGAGTGATCAGGCACCGCGGTATCATGCGAGAGATGTTGCAATCAAACGTGCAGAATTAGAACAAGCGGAGATCATCTTAGGATCTGCAACGCCGAGTGTGGAGAGCTATACGAAGGCACAGAACGGTGAATACCGGTTGTGGGAACTTCCGGAAAGACCGGAGCACATGCAGACAAACACCATTGAGGTCGTGGATCTCCGGGAGGAGCTGCGAAGCGGAAACCGGGGAATCATCAGCCGGAGCTTATATAATAAGATTGCTGACCGGCTAGAGAAGAAGGAACAGATGATGTTGTTCATAAACCGGCGAGGGTTTAACAGCTTTGTATCCTGCCGTGCATGTGGGGAACCGATCAAATGTCCGAAATGTGATGTTGCACTGACTTATCATATGCAGACATATCAGGCACAGAAGCAATTGATGTGCCACTACTGCGGGTATTCCATGGAAATGCCAAAGGCGTGCCCAGCATGTAAGTCTCCGATGATTGCGGGCTTTGGGACCGGTACGGAGAAGGTAGAAGAAGAGATTCATAAGCTGTTTCCGGCGATAAAGACATTACGGATGGATAAAGATACAACTGCCAGAAAAGACGCTGGGGCAAGAATCCTGAAGCAATTCGCAGATGGAAAAGCAGACATGCTGATCGGAACGCAGATGATTGTGAAGGGACATGATTATGGAAATGTCACGCTGGTAGGTGTCATGCTTGCGGATCTTTCGCTGTATGCGAATGATTTCCGGGCAGGTGAGAGGACATTTGACCTGCTGACACAGGCGGCAGGAAGAGCCGGGCGTGGCGATAAACCGGGAGAGGTTGTTATACAGACATATCAGCCGGAGCATTATGCAATCGCGGCGGCAGCACGCAAGGATTATCGTGAATTCTACGATATGGAGATGACATACCGGCGGATGCTGCATTACCCACCGGTGTATGACATGTTGCAGGTTCTTCTGACGGGATCCCAAAAAACAAAGGTGGAAGAATACGCGGACAGGCTT
>USFH01000118.1 GCA_900553925.1 uncultured Clostridium sp. | reverse complement strand
GCCGTTGCCGCCGAACCTGCTCCCGCATCTGCTGCCCCTCCAGACATCATTCCGGATTCCATCGCTGTTCCGGCATCCATCGCCTGTCCTGCTGCACCCACGGCACCATTTCCGGCAGCCATACCAGCCGCGCCTGCGACACCATTTCCGGCAGCCATACCAGCCACACCAGCGGTTCCCGCTGTAATCCCGGCTGCGCCGAATACGACCGCATTTCCTGCGATCTGGAAGGTCGCCAGTGTCCCTGCAATTCCGGAAGCCACCAAATTGGCAGCTTTCAGTCGAAGGAGTGCCAGTGCAAAAGGAAGCGGCTGCCATCTCACGCGCGAATCTTCTGTAGCAATATGCCCTTCCGCATCCAGCAGTTTCTTCTTTCCAGAGGTAATCAGGTTCTCCGCGATCTGCTCTGTACAGCCAACCGCCTCTGCCACCTGCGCTACCGACCGGTGATCCTGATAATGCATAAGCACACAGATCTTCTCTGCCTCGGTCAGCGTCGACAGAATCCGCGATGTCATCGTCTCGATCTCCTCCGGTGCATAAGTTGTCAAAACCTCTGCATCATCCAGAGGCTCTGTAATCGACATATCATCATCTTCCAGCCGAAAGTCCGGATTCTCCGCTTCAGTGAACGCGTCCGGTTCTTCCTCCCGCAGCTGCATAACCGCATAATACGCGACAATATCCGAAAGCCAGCTGTGGAAGACCTCAACCTGCGGAATCTGCGTGATCTGGTCGAATATATATTGATATGCCTGCTGCACGACCATCTGTGCCTGCGCGGTATTCCCGGTAAATGTAATCGCCCGCGTAAGCTGTTGTTCTACCGTATTCTCATATAACGCCTTGTAGCCCTCGGTTCTTCCTTCCTGCGCAAGCCGAAGCGCCATGTTCATTTTATCTGCCATACCCTTCTCTCCTATCTAATCATACTCTTTCGATACCAGATTTCTTGACATGCATATCAAGAAAAACAGCAGGGAAATCGCTGCAAATACCGCGCCCACAAATCCAAGATGCGAGATCTGTCCTTTGTCGCAGACGATTCCTCCAAGGAAGCTTCCGGCACCGATGCCGAAATTGAAGATTCCCGAGAAGATGGACATCGCAACCGAAGACGACTGTTCATCCGTGCACTGGATTGTCTCTGACTGGAACGACACGTTGAACATAAGTACCGTGATTCCCCACAGGGCGCAAAGCGCCATCATAAAACCGGGCTTGCCTGCCGCCGGAAGCAGCAACAGAAGCTCGACCACAAGCGCAGCCATCACCGTACGCAGAACGCCGCGCCGATACTTGTCGTAGAACTTCGAGAACAGGAAGCTGCCCAACAACCCGGCTGCGCCGAACACGAACAGTGTGATTGTTACCATGCTGTTTCCCATGCCCGCAACCTGCTGCAGGAACGGATCGATATAGCTGTAGCTTGTATAGTATCCAACCACAAATAAGAATGTCTGGATATATACACAGACAAGCGAGCGGTTCTTGAATAACTGTGGGAGCTGCTTCACGCGGAACGGCTCACCGCAATCCATCTTCGGAAACAGGAATGCCATATACACAAGCACACCAAACGTGATCACTGCCACGATCAGAAATGCGATCCGCCAGCCTGCATAATGTCCAACCATCTTGCCAAGCGGAAGTCCCGCGATCGTTGCAACCGAGGTTCCGGTCACAACCATGCTGAGCGCTTTCGACTGATGCGCCTCCGATGCCATCCGCACCGCAATCGGGGAAGCAATCGACCAGAATATCGCATGTGCGCACGCGACACCGATCCGGGATGCCATCAGCATACCATAGCTGTTCGACAAAACCGTCAACACCTGACAGATCCCAAAGACCGCTACCGTTCCCATAAACAATCGCCTGTAATCGATCCGGCTCACCAGAATCATGAGCGGCAGGGAAAGCAGCATTACGATCCACGAATAGACTGTGATCAGCATACCCGCCTTCGCTTCCGTAATTTCAAAGCTTTTCGCAATGTCCGTCAGAAGTCCGATCGGCATAAATTCGGACGTATTAAATATAAATGCCGATACCGTCATGCCAATCAACGGAAGTATTTCCTTCTTTGTCATCTTTGTCTCCATATTCTACCTCTTCTGGAATAATATTCTTTCATACAAAAAGCCCTGCAGATTGTCTGCAAGGCTTTCAATGTCACTTATAACCGGATGTCAATGTTCGCTCCGATATTCGGATTCACTGACTGTTCCATCATCTGTGTGAGCATCGCCCCATTCGTCTCGACTGCGTCCAGCGACTTCCGAAGCAACGCTGTGTCAATCGCATTCATATTCGATGTTCCGCTGACCGATAACGAAATATCTGAGCTTCCAATTGCAGCTATATTCATACGTACCCTCCCAAACTTAAGCACCTGACTCGTCTTAAAAAGTTATAATTATATTACTGCATCAGAGGGAAAATAGCAATGCATTTTACTGCTATTTCTTATATATTTATTACATATCACGGTTGTTCGTCCACATGAGGATCTTCGTATTGTCACTTGCCTGTATCCGTCAGTGGTCAAACATTCATCAGCGTCCCTGCCGCGTCAATGCGCGGGCAATTGCCGCCGCAGCCTCCTGCTGGTACGCCGGCTGCTGCAGATTCTCACATTCTGCCGGATTGCTCAGGAACCCACATTCCACGATAACTGCCGGACAGGCGCTGTTCTTCAGGATATACAGCTCATCCCCCGGTTTGATCTCCCGTTTTTTCTCCGGTTTCAGGCTCTCAATCAGTTGTTCCTGTATCCCTGCCGCAAGCTGTTTGGACTGTTCGGAGCTACTGTAGAAAAACACCTGTGGTCCGCTCACCTCCGGTTCCGGATAGCTGTTTTGATGGATACTGATCATGTAATCTGCACCCGCCTGATTGATGATGCTTACCCGGTTGTGCATATCGGACACTTTCTTATTTGTTGCCCCATCTGTCGCCAGACAGGCATCCGCATCGCGCGTCAGAATCACCGTAACACCGCGTGCCTGCAGCTGCGCCTTCAGGCACAATGCAATCTGTAGGTTCACATCCTTCTCCTTGCAGCCATCGACACCGATCTTGCCCGGATCATTTCCGCCATGCCCGGCATCGATGACGACTACCAGATTACGCTGTATTCCGGCTTTATTGCAATACAATACGCAATTTAAGATAAGCAGCACCATAAAGACCGTAAATCCAAACAGCAAATGCACTTTTTTACGTTGAAGAATCTGCATAGGCAAGACTCCGATAGAAATTCTTCTTTTAATCATATGCAGAATCCGGATTTGTATTCTGTCATTTTTCTACGCGAATCAGCCCATACAAAAGATATTTTGTTCCCTCCGGCTGCCAAACGGACTGGTGTCTGCCTGATACAAAGCAAAAAGGAGACCGAAATTAATCGATCTCCCTGTATCGCTTTCTCTATATCTGATTCACGCCGATTCTGCCATTACTCCGCATCCGGCTCTGTCTTTGCTTCCGGCTTCGCAACCTCGATTCCAAGCTCTTCAAGCTGTTTTGCATCAACGGTATTCGGTGCCTCACTCATCAGGCAGGAAGCATCTTTCACCTTCGGGAATGCGATAACGTCACGGATAGAATCCTCTTTCGCCATCAGCATAACAAGACGGTCAAGTCCGTATGCAAGTCCTGCGTGTGGTGGTACTCCATATTTGAATGCATTGAGCAAAAATCCAAACTGGTCGTATGCACGCTCCATTGTAAATCCAAGCGCCTTGAACATCATTTCCTGGATATCGTCCTGGTGAATACGCACGGAACCACCACCGATCTCTGTACCATTTAATACGATATCATATGCCTTCGCACGGACTCTGCCCGGATCCGACTCGATATACTGCAGATCCTCTTCCATCGGCATCGTAAACGGATGGTGCATTGCCTGATATCTGCCAAGCTCCTCGCTCCACTCAAGCAGTGGGAACTCTGTGATCCATACGAAACGGTATTCATCCTTCTTCAGAAGGCCAAGCTGATCCGCGATCTCGAGACGAAGTGCACCGAGTACGTCATAGACAAGCTTGCTCTTATCTGCTGCAAAAAGGAGCAGATCTCCAGGCTTACCATTCATCTTCGCAACGAGCGCCTGCATCTCCTCGTCCTTCATGAACTTCGCGAAAGATGACTTCATCGTTCCATCCTCATGGATTGCAATATAGGCAAGTCCCTTGGCGCCGTAGCCCTTGGCAAAATCAACGAGTGCATCAATCTTCTTTCTCGGCATTGCGCCCTGTCCCTCGGCATTGATACCGCGCACGCTTCCGCCGGCTTCAATCGCATTCTTGAATACGACAAATTCACAATCCTTCACAACATCTGTCACATCACAAAGCTCCATACCAAAACGGAGATCCGGCTTATCGGAACCGAAACGCTCCATCGCCTCTTTGTATGTCATACGCTGAATCGGAAGCTGTACATCGACACCGATGACTTCCTTGAACAGTTTTGCAAGCAGACGCTCATTGACATCGATAACATCATCGACATCCACGAACGAAAGCTCCATATCGATCTGGGTAAATTCCGGCTGTCTGTCGGCACGCAGATCCTCATCACGATAGCAACGTGCGATCTGGAAATAACGGTCGTAGCCGGAGCACATCAGAAGCTGCTTGTAAATCTGTGGTGACTGTGGCAATGCATAGAACTCACCCGGATGTATGCGGCTTGGTACAAGGTAATCACGCGCGCCTTCCGGAGTTGACTTGCAAAGTGTCGGTGTCTCGATCTCGATAAAGCCTTCGTCTGCCATGAAGGAACGAACCAGTGTTGTCACCTTGCTGCGCATCATGATATTCTTCTGTAAGTCCGGACGACGAAGATCCAGATAACGGTATTTCAGGCGAAGATCTTCCTTCGTCTTGCTGTTTTCCTCGATTGGGAACGGTGGTGTATCTGCTTCTGCAAGGATACGGATATCCTTCGCGATCACTTCGATATCACCGGTTGCAAGATTCTCGTTGACTGCGCCGCCACGCTTTGCAACCTCACCGGTGATTGCAACGACAAACTCGGAACGAAGCTTCTCCGCCTTTGCGAAGCTCTCTTCACCACAGTTTGCTTCTTCGAAGATTACCTGC
Source organism: uncultured Clostridium sp. (assembly GCA_900553925.1). Lineage (GTDB taxonomy): Bacteria > Bacillota > Clostridia > Lachnospirales > Lachnospiraceae > Coprococcus_C. The sequence continues at coordinate 1,658 of USFH01000118.1, read as the reverse complement.
AGAATCCCGCTTCGATCACGCAGATCGACGAAGATAATTCCGCCTTTGTTCCGGCTCTTCTGCACCCATCCCATCACGGTGACGGTATTCCCAATCATCGTATTATTTACTTCTGTACATCTGTGACTTCTGTGAAGTCCCTGCATTGACTCTGCCATTTTCATAGCCTCCTGTATCTAAGTTAATTTATAAAGACCTACTCCTATCTCTGACATTCTGCGTCTGCAATTATCTACATCAGATGTGGAGCATTTTCATATCATAAGTTACGATTAACCCTCGAAAGAATCCGCATAGAACTCTTCGAACTGTGTATAGCCCTCTGTAATCATCTGATCCTTCTGGAACTTCTTGTTTTTCTTCATGATCGCGATATTCACGATCTGTCCCTCGGCTCTTGCCTGCTTTGCCTGCTCTAAGATCTTAAGCAGCTTGTCGCTTGGCATCTTCTTGTCGATTAAGTATGCGGTCTTGTTCTTGCTTCCCGGTATCTCAAAATCGCGCTCGAGAAGCAGCATGATGATTCGCTCAAAACCGATGGAAAATCCACATGCCGGTGTTGGCTGACCGGTGAATTTGCCGATCATCTCATCGTAACGTCCGCCGCCGCCGACCGATCCGCCATACTCATCCATCGAAATCTCGAAGATTGGACCTGTATAGTAAGACATACCGCGTACCAGAGTCGGATCAAATGCCATCTTGAAGTCCGCACTCTTCGTGCTCTCCACACTGTCGATGATTGTCTTCAAATTCTCAGCAACCTCTTCCGGTAAGAACGCACCAAGTGTCTCTTTCAGATACTGTACGCCGCTGATATCGGCTGTCACCTTCTCGAACAGTTCGAGATATTTTGTCACAGCCTCCTCGGCATAGCCTTCCTTCAGAAGCTCTTCCTTGACACCATCCAAACCGATCTTATCCATCTTATCGAGGATAATAAATACGGTATCATAATCTGCTTCCGCAAATCCGCTGTAAGCTGCCATCGCCTTCAAGATACGACGGTCATTGATACGGATCGTGAAGTTCTTGAAATCCAGCTTGCCAAGCAATGTCGTTGTCGCTAAGATCAGCTCGATCTCTGCTAAGATTGTTGGCTCACCTAAAATATCAATATCACACTGCATGAACTGTCTGTAACGACCACGCTGTGGACGGTCGGCTCTCCATACATTTCCCATCTGCAACGCCTTAAACGGGCTCGGCAGTTCATTCGCATTGTTCGAATAATATCTGCAAAGTGGTACCGTCAGATCGTAACGGAGTCCGCCGTCAACTAAGTCAAGCTCTTCCTTTGCCTCGTCGATCTTCAGCTTCTCACCACGCTTCAGGATCTTGAAGATGAGCTTCTCATTCTCGCCGCCCTGCTTGCTGTTCAGGTTCTCGATATGCTCGACACAAGGTGTCTCCATCGAATTAAATCCAAATGTCTTATAGGTATCCTTGATCAATGCGATACAGTAATCACGGATTGCCATCTCCTTTGGTAATATATCTTTCATGCCGGTGACCGGCTTCTTCTTCATTGCCATCTTTTTCCTCCCGCTTGTATTCATTCTCGTTCGATTTTAAAACGCTTTGCGCTTTCGGTCAAGCATTTCATCAAAACGGTTGATATAATCATCGACAGATTTGCAGTTTTCTACCCGCTCCAC
>USFH01000117.1 GCA_900553925.1 uncultured Clostridium sp. | reverse complement strand
CATGGCAGAAGAGCGACGGTCCCGTCTTTGAGATGAGCGAAGAGAACGCCATGTTCGGCACGGGACACGCCTCCTTTGTCAAAAACAGCATTGACGGCACGCACTGGATCTACTACCACGCCGTGCCCGATGCCTCGGTGAAGGACGGCAACGACGCAAACGGCACGCCGGTCTTCTGGAATGCACGCCGCACCTTTGCCCAGCAGTTCACCACGGAAACAAAGCGCGTAAACGGCAAGACGCTGACCTACCCCGTCTTCGGCACGCCGCTTGCTGCATCAACGGTGCGCGATGTCGCGATCCACACACCGGACCATTGCGACGGTGCACACCTCTACGCCAAGGGCGGCAACGTCTGCCTGATCTGTCGTGCAACCTCGGGTGCGCCCGATCTGAAGTACGGCGACATGAACGATGACGGCAAAATTGAGCTGATCGACGCCCTGCTCCTGCTCCGCGCCATGGTCAACGGTAAGAGCGACGCGGCACTCTCCGACGTCGTCCGTCTGCTCCGTTACATCGCAACCGGAAAATAAGACATAACAAAAAGGACTTTCCGCATAGCGGAAAGTCCTTTTTCAGTTGCCGGGCAGACCCGATTATTGGTCGCGCTGTGATGTCTGCTGTTCGAGCTGTTCGAGTAGACTCCGGCGAAGCTTCTTTAAGAGCCCGGCAGGTAAAAACGCATCCGGATCTGCATCAAGCGTAAATTCCGCAAGCATATAGTCAGTGTTCCCAAGCTGCCCAAACGGTTTTTGAATAACTTCCATGGTAAGTGTCTGTCCGTTGCTTCTTTCGACAACGGAATCCTGAATGAATGCTTTGTAATGGCTGTCCTGGATCTGCAGATCACCATGAACTTCGATGGAATCCCCGATTTTTGCATGGACATGCATTTTTACCGGTAATTTCGGATAATCTTCCATGTATTGTTTTTCTATTTTATCAAGCAATACCGCGCATCTTGTCCGATAGATTTTCTGACCGGCAGCAAGCTGTTTTGTCTTCGGACAGTTTAAAATAACCGTTTCACCTTTTTTTCCTTCTTTAGAAGTGGTGATCTCAATAATCTGCTTATTTTTTGTCACAAGCTCTAATACATCCTGTTTGTATAATGTCTCATGAAGGAGAATATGAACCGTTCCATTTCCTGTATTCTTAAGCTCTCCGATACAGACACCCTGATTGTTCGGGCGGTTCTTCGATATCATGCCTGCATCATTTCTACAGAAGAAATATCCATCCGAGAATCCGCCCCGGTTATAGATATTTGCAAGCTCAAAAGTAAGTGCTTCTGCTTTTTTCTCATCGAAACAGCCGTTCACATAGTCGTCTACCATCGTCCGGTATGCGTGGACGGCAGATGCCACATAATAGATGTTTTTCATACGGCCTTCAATCTTCAGGGAATCAATTCCTGCTTCGATTAATTTCGGAATATCCTTCAAAGTGCACATATCCTTCATAGAGAGCAGATAGCTTCCGTCGTAGCATTTCCTGCATGGCTGAGCACATCTGCCGCGGTTTCCGCTACGACCGCCTGCAAGAGAACTCATCAGACACTGACCGCTGTAGGAATAGCACATTGCCCCGTGTACAAATGTTTCGATTTCAACATCTACGTGTTCTTTGATATCACGGATTTCTGCCAGAGACATCTCCCGGGCAGTCACAACACGGGTGGCACCCTGCCTGCGCATCATGGCGGCACCATACCGGGAAGTGATATTCATCTGCGTACTGCAGTGAATCGCAATATCCGGGAACTGTTTCCGTACATAATCAAATACTCCAAGATCTTGAATGATCAATGCGTCACCGCCCACTTCGTAGAATGGCTTGATATAGGCATACAAATCCGGAAATTCTTCCTCTTTCACAAGTGTATTCACAGTCAGATATACCCGGACTCCGTGAAGATGTGCATAGCGGACAGCTTTCCTGATCGTATCGGTATCAAAGTTCTCTGCATATGCCCTTGCACCAAAAGAATTGCCGCCAATATAGCAGGCATCAGCACCTGCATGTACAGCGGCAACAAGTATATCATAGGACCCACACGGAGCCAGTACTTCAATTTTCGATGATATTTTATTCATTTCGGTTTTTCTCTGCCTCTAACTGAATAATCTTTCTCTGTAAAGCATTGATCTGTTCTTTGTATTCTTCAATCATACGCGCAGAACTTTCAAGTTTGATCTGCGATTCGATGACTTCATGTCTCAGATCGTAGAGCTGTTGTTCTTTGTTGCTATCCTCCGTTACCATGGAATCTGCCTGATTCTTTGCTTTAAAATAATCGTCGGCAATATTTAACGCAAGCAGAATTCCCTGATACTCAGTATTCATGCGGCGGTATTGATCGGATGTCTTACATTCTGCTATTTTACCGTTGATATAAGTTGCAACATTCTGAAGGTAATCTTCTCCTTCGTATCCGCTTAAGGTATATACTTTCCCGTTAATTACAACCGGGATATCTACTTTTTTCGCCATTGTGAAAATCTCCTTTGCTATTCTATCAGATGCTCCAGACCGAAATGTCTATAGCAATGTTCTGTTACAATTCTACCACGTGGTGTACGATTTATAAAGCCATTTTTTATTAAATATGGTTCATACACTTCTTCAAGCGTACCGGAATCCTCACCGATTGCTGCTGCAAGTGTATCAAGTCCGACCGGACCGCCACCGAATTTGTGGATCATCGTCTCTAAGATATTGCGGTCTGTGTTATCGAGCCCCATCGAATCGACCTCAAGCCGGTCAAGTGCAGTCTTGGCAACATCATAATTAATGGAGCCATCTCCTTCGACCTGTGCGAAATCACGGACACGCTTCAGAAGACGGTTCGCAAGACGCGGCGTTCCGCGGGAACGCTTGGCAATCTCCAATGCACCTTCATCATCGATTTTTACACCAAGGACGGATGCGGAACGAAGAATAATCTGCATTAGTTCTGTTACATTATAGAATTCGAGCCGGTTGACAACACCGAAACGATCCCGCAAAGGTGCAGTCAGCATACCTGCACGTGTCGTTGCACCAACGAGTGTGAATTTTGGAAGATCCAGACGGATAGATCTGGCTCCGGCTCCTTTTCCGATTACAATATCAATTGCAAAATCCTCCATAGCCGGATACAGGACTTCTTCTACCTGTTTGTTGAGCCGGTGGATCTCGTCAATGAATAAAACATCATTTTCGGATAGATTGTTCAAAATCGCTGCAAGATCACCCGGTTTGTCTATGGCAGGCCCGGATGTGATCTTGAGATTCACCCCCATCTCTGTTGCGACAATCGATGCAAGGGTTGTCTTTCCGAGTCCCGGAGGACCATACAACAGTACATGATCAAGCGGCTCTCCACGTTTCTTTGCGGCTTCAATAAATACACGCAGATTTTTCTTCGCCTTTTCCTGTCCGATATACTCGGATAAATGGTTCGGGCGAAGCCCTTGTTCAATTTTGTCCTCTTCAGGAATGATATCGGCTTGAATGATTCGTTCCATAGTGTCCCCTTTGCTTAAATAATCTTCTTCAACGCTTCTTTCAGTAATTCTTCAACCGTCATATTCTCGCTACCCGGAACTTTCTTGATCGCACGCAGTGCTTCGACATTGGAATATCCAAGGCTGCTTAATGCCATCGCTGTTTCCGATACAATATCTTCCGGTGCACCGGCAGAGGTTTCTCCGTCATCAAAACTATCGAGAACATCTTCAAGATGAAACTTATCCCGAAGTTCAATGATAAGACGCTGTGCTGTCTTGGGTCCGATACCATTTGCCTTAGCAATTGCTTTGTGATCATCAGACAGTACTGCCATCCGGAGTTCATCTACAGACAGACAGGACAGAATCGACAATGCACTCTTTGGTCCCACACCGCTCACGTTGATCAGCATCTCGAACACAGAGCGTTCTTCCTTAGTCAGAAAACCGAACAGACTCATATCGTCTTCCCGTACATTCAGATGCGTATAAATCGTAGCTTGCTGATTCGTATTCAGTTTTGCTGAAACCTGGGATGATGTAAAGACCGAGAATCCGATCCCCCCGGTCTCAATAACGATCCCTTCCGTCCCAATCTCTGTTACAGTTCCTTTAATATATGCAAACATAATGATCTCCTGTCAAAAAATAAGGAGTTGTCGTTATTACGACAACTCCGATCCGGCTTAATCTTATAAGAATTCGAAGCCTTCGTCTTCTTCCTCGCCATCCCCGATCATCATGCGATCCGGTTTTCTTGCATCTTCAATCTCGCCAACAAAGATTTCGTCATCGTCGTCGTTGTTGGTTGCGGCCGTATGTACATCCTCGTCTGATTTCTTGAAGAACTTAGAGGATGCAGATTCCTTCGCAGGTTCCGGTTCAGCCTTTGGTGCTTCTGCCTTCGGCTTTGCAGTACCTTCGAGCTTTTCACTTTGTGCTTTCGCTTTCGCGATGATATCTGCTGCTGTTGCTTCTGCGTTCTTTATGATCTGATCTGCCTTCTTCTGTGCTTCTACACTTTCACCGGCAGAAGTAGATACATTCTCAGCCTGCTGCAATTGGTTCTCAAGTTCAAAAACTTTCAGTCTGGTCTCTTCCATTGCTTTTGTGAGTTTATCAAATTTTTCTTTTGTTTCCTCATAATCTTTGGAAAGGTCGTTGTACGCTCTGAATACCGTGTCCTTGAAGCTGTCAACTTCTGCGGCTTTGTAACCAAATAAGCCCTTCTTAAAAGTTGTTGATCTAATATCGTCTGGTCGTAACATTCTATCTCCTCCGTACATCATACTTTAGATAAAATTATATCATATTGCCTAAAAAATACAAGCATTTTCTTTACTTCTATGGCATTTTTGCTATAATAAAGGGCAGATGAATGAAAAAACAAAGATAAGTGTCAGATTAAATAGGAGGTTTCCATGGATAAAATTGTCAATGATGCACACACGAGCAAATTACAGACGCTTCAGAATTATTATGCGGCAGAGGATGTACTTGTGTTTGATATTGAAACCACCGGTTTTACTGCCGAACATACCGCACTCTATCTGATCGGCTGTGCTTATTATGAGGATCATCGCTGGAAAATATGTCAATGGTTCAATCAGGATGGCCTCTCAGAAGAGAAGATTCTGCGCGAATTCCTTCTGTTTTGTAAAGACTTCAAATATTTTGTTACATATAACGGCGATGGGTTTGATATTCCTTACCTGTCGAAGAAGATGGCTGCGTATGGCATGGAAAACCCATTTTCCAAGAAAGAAAATATAGATATTTATAAGCAGATCCGTTTTCTGAAGGAACATCTGCACTTGGAGAATATGAAGCAGAAAAGCGTGGAACGCTTCCTTGGAATCCATCGCCTGGACAAGTATTCCGGAGGAGATCTGATCAAGGTATACCAGGATTATGTGAAGCTTCCGGTAAAGACGAACAAACAGCTTCTGCTCCAGCATAATTATGAAGATATCGAGGGTTTATTGGATTGTGCCAGCATGCTTGCATATTGCAGGATGAAGGCTGGATGTCTGCTGGTACGCCGCATGTCGGTGCGTCAGAACCGGCTGCTGTTTTCTCTGGAACTGGAATATCCGCTTCCGAAGCGTCTGACAATCGGCCTACAGGATATCATTATAACCGGATTCCAGAACGAGGCAACGATCAATGTACCGATTTATACAGAGGAATTAAAATTCTTTTTTGATAATTACAAAGAATACTATTATCTGCCTGCAGAAGATATGGCAGTTCACAAAAGCGTTGCAAACTATGTGGACAAGAATTACCGCGAACCTGCAAAACGGGAAACCTGTTATCTTCGCAAGCAGGGGTATTTCATCTCCCAGCTTGATGATGGCATCATGTCCGGGTACAAACGGGATTACACGGAGAAGGAATCATTTATAGAATTGACAGATTCGTTCCTGCAGGATCTGGACCTTCTGCATGCCTATGCAAGGCATATAATAAGGCTGGCGCTTTCGTAAACGCCAGCCTTATTATTTCCCGGAGTTTCCATGATCCTTCGTCCGAAAACTCTAAAACAGATCTTCTTCGAGATTATCAAGGAATTCCTTGAAGGAGTCTCTTGCACTGCTAATCTCCGATGGATTCTGTTTATTTAATATATCTTCAAACTGATTGATCTCATGCTCAAGAAGCTTACGTGTATCACCGATGGACTCCTCGTACATACGATCGGCACGCAGCAGCAATAATTTGTTTGCTTCCTGCTCCCTCGGATGAATCTTCAGGGAAGAAAGCTCTGCGAATCTTGCGTCGATCTCCGCATCCGTCATATCGGTTTCCTCATTCTTGATCACAAGACGTTTTTCTACATTTGTTGAAATCACCTTCACGATAACTTCCAGAATCGAATTGACATCGTATGTGTATGTGACATCGACACATTCTTCACCGGCGGGTGCCGGCGGAACCACTACTTCGATACTGCCGAGATAGACGTTATTTGCCGCAAGACGGCTTTCACCCTGCAGAATGTCGACTTTGATACGGGTCTGTCTGTCGCTGACCGTGTATAGCCGTTCTGTATGGCTCACAGGAATCACGGAATTGCGCTCGATCAAAGGCAGGTAATGCCCTGCTTCGAACACACCACCGGTTCTGCGGGATACAACCTCCGTTCCGAGTGTAAAAGGACAGACATCCGTCAGAATGATCTCCTTAACCGCTTCGTTCCGCTCTTTCATTGCAGCCTGAGTTGCTGCACCGACAGCAACAACCTCGTCCGGATTGATGCTTGTATTCGGCAGACGTCCGAACAGACGGCTCACGAA
>USFH01000116.1 GCA_900553925.1 uncultured Clostridium sp. | reverse complement strand
CGTCGCGATCACACAATGTGTCTTCTCCCGAAGTTTCCGGATGACATCCGTCTCCAAAGCGCGGAAATATGCCTCTCCCTTCTTCTCGAAGATGTCCGGAATCGTCATTCCCTCCTGTGCCTCTATATAAAGGTCGGTATCAATAAATTCATATCCAAGTTTCTTGGCAAGTGCCTTTCCAACGGTTGTCTTCCCGGCACCCATATAACCGATCAGGACAATGTTATCGCCGCGCTTCTTCCCATAGATTGCATCCTGCAGTGCCAGATACACTTTATCGGTCAGCGTCTCAGACACGGACAGATTATTCCACAATTCATATGCAAGGATTCCCTGATAGAGTAACATCTTCAAGCCATTTACCGCCGGCACGCCAAGCTTCTCCATCTCCTTTAAGAATGGCGTCTGTGCCGGATTGTAGATCAGGTCCACACCTGCCTTCGCCATCGCATAGAACGCATCGCCGAAATCAAACGGCATTCCGTCGCCCTCATGCAGTCCGACCGAAGTACACTGGATCATCAGGTATTTTCCATCCGGAATACTCTTATAATCCTCCGAAGCCACCGCCTGCACCACCGTCTTCCCTGCAAATGCATTCATATCATCCGCAATCGCCTGTGCCCGCGCATATGTCCGGTTTACGATATACACCTGCTTTGCACCATAGCTGACACACATATATGCGACCGCACGTGCGGCACCACCTGCGCCAAGCATGATAACCGTCTCATCCTTTAACGCAATTCCTTCTGTCTCTAATGCTTTCGCCAGTCCCGGCATATCCGTGTTGTAGCCCTTATAGCCACCCTCCACACGGACAAGTGTATTCACTGCACCAATCGTCTTCGCGGCTACATCGACATCCACGAGACTCTCCATCACATGCTGCTTGTGTGGCACGGTAATATTCAGACCAAGCACACCTTCATCATACGCAAGCTTCACACAATGAGAAAGCTCCTCGTCCTCCACACAGAATGGCACATATCGTTCTGACAGTCCAAGCGCATCACTGAGTGTATCATGAATCACCGGTGACAATGTATGTTTGATCGGATTTCCGAAGATTCCAAGCAATTGTTCCGCTTTCACATCTTCGTATCCCTGTATCGCATATTTCATGATTTCCATATCATTTTTCCTCTGCTTCATCTATAATTGTCTATAAACAGACACATTCTTCAATATAATACCATAAAAGTTAAATACTTCAACTGTTTAGATACATTTCAGATACAATTGTATTTTATAATTTAAAAAAATAAACAAGGGGGAAATTTCATATGAAAAAACATATTACAGGAATTCTCATATCTTTGCTCGTACTGTCTACCATGTCTGGCTGCGGAAAGGACAAAAAAATTACATATATGGACGAACAGGCAACGACAAGCGATGCAACAAACGCTTCTGAAATACACTTAAACTATGACATCGCAGACGAACGCATGATCTTTACGATCGACGCAGACGTAGACACTACCCTGTCGAACCAGAGCGCACCGGTTGCAAAAGCTTCCCGGTGTGATTATACCGATGACGATATCAAACGCATTGCAGATGCCATCTTTGACACAGGCAGTTACTCTTTATTTATCCCATACGCATTTCGTTCAATGGAAGATGTGAAAAGTGCGTGTGATATCATGCAGGAAGAAATTGCACAGTATAGCGATATTGCCGACGTTCCATATACTTTGTTGCAGGAATGTTATGATGCACAGAAACGTTTAGAAGATGGTTTCTCTGCAGATCCCATCCAAAATAACGGCGAGCTGAAATGGTACACAGCTCCTGTTTCTGACAACTCAAATATAGATATAAACTCCCAATTCTGCACAATCAAGGGTACTGTCAATAACAAACCATACTATTTGTCTTTTACACGGACAGACTCCTGTTGTATGATGGTTCTCCACGCAAACTATGAGCCATATACGCCATATGCATGGTTTCTCAATCAGGATGCAAACGCTGTATATGAAAACGATTTATTTCCAAACGAATGCCAGTATTCCCAGGCAGATGCACAATCCATCGTTCTTGATACACTCCAGACTGTTGGCATTACCGACTATCAAATTACCGATATCAGGGAAGCTCAGACAGCCAAAACTAATTACGAAATAAGCTCCAGCGGTCAGGTTATAGAAAGTCAAATCAACACGGATCCTTCCTACGACTCATATCTGCTCTACGGTGGCAGAGTCATTGACAATCTTTCACCAATACATACAGATGCTAATTTTTCTTCTGAAATAACGCCGGAGACAGCCGATGAGAATGAGGACCCAAGCACTTCTTATACAGATACAAAATTTGGTTTTGAAGCTGTCATCGCCAATGTCGGAAATGATGGTATCAATTATTTAATTGTTCAAAATCCAATGAAAGTCGATGAAATATTAGAAACAAAAGCACACACGCTTTCTTTTGACCAGATTGATGCTATCGCACAGGATTATATCACAAAACATGACGGTTCAAATCTGCCATATTATATAACCGGCACCTATATGGTTCATGATATTCAATATGGCTTAATCCGTGTTTCTGACGAAGATACCTCGTCCTATATGTATATCCCTGCATGGTATTATATGGTTGATGGAGAATCTTCTTCTACACAATACTGTACATTTTCGTTCTACGTTATAATCAGTGCAATTGATGGAAGTATCTATAATAATTATTCTGGAGATATCAACTAACAAAGGAGGAAACGACTATGAAAAAACTATCATGGATTTTAATTCTTATCCTTACTGTCTCCTTACTATCCGCCTGCGGAAGGAAAGAAACCGTCATCTATCACGAAGATACCGCATCCATCTCGGATGCAGCTGATAATTCCATCCGCACACTGGACTACTCTATCCCGGGTGATTTCGGTACTTTGCATGTGCAAGCACAGGTAGATACGTCCCTTGCTGCACAGAATGCACCGGTTGCTACGCTGTCCCGAAACGATTTTACAGATGAGGATATAACTGCGATTGCGAAAGCGCTGTTCGACGAGAAAAGCTATACCCTCTTTGTTCCTTATGCATATCGTTCAATAGACGATTTATCTGCTGCATGTACTGCATGGGAAGAACTGTTCAAATCCTACGAGGATTTCGCTGATATTCCTTCTTACATGATTGCAGAATATTCCGATGCCAAATCTACGCTTTCACAGAAAAAACAGGATACAGTGAAAGCCGCAAAGATTCTCGAAACAGATGGAGAAATAAAATGGTATGACTACCCGGAAAATGAAAACGGGCAATATATCGATCAGCCACAGAAGTTTTGTATGTTAGAAGGAACCATCGATGGTGTACATTACTATCTGACTTTCCTGCAATCCGCAGTATCTTCCCGTATGATGTTATATCGTGATTATTGTTGTGATACGATTGACTATTCTGCAAGCCACAATACAGGTATTCCATTCTTCGAAGATTATGCAGAACAAAACGGCGAAAATTCATGTTCTTACACACGCACAGAAGCCGACGAAATCACCGAAGACTATATGGATAAGCTGCATATACAGGACTACTCCATTCTTCAGACTCTGGATGCTTTCTGTTATCCTTACGATTTTAAAATTAACGACTCCCTTGTTGTAGAAGATTCATCAAATGATATAGCAACGGAAGCAAACTCATATCTTGTCTATGCCGGAAGAAATCTCAATGGAATTGCACCAATCTATACAGATGCAACATTCCAACCATATCTTAGGGATCTATCTGATGCCGAAATAATGCCCGGAATCAACGATGATGGCAGCGATGGCTCAGGCTATATATTCTCACCGGATGAAAGCAATACCTATTATGGGTATGAATCATTCCTTGCCAATATCGAAAGTGATGGTCTGTCTTACCTGATCTGGAACAATCCAATGAAACAGGACACCATTAAAGAAGAACATGCTGTCACACTCTCCTTTGACCAGATTGATGCCATCGCAAAAACCTACCTTGATTCCCACCCTGACTCACAGGATGCGATATTATCTACACCAGACCCTTCCTATGAAATCTCAGTACGAAATATCTGCTATGGTATGATTCGTGTCTCCGATGCAGATCATAGTTCCTACTCCTATATTCCTGCCTGGTATTACCTGACAGATACCGGTCATGACAGTTTTTTCATCCAGAGCAGTTACGTAATCATAAGTGCAATTGATGGCGGAATCTATGATCCGTATACCGGAACTGTCAGTCAGCTAAATTCTAATTAACATGAATGAAAAAAGGGATTGCTTAATGCAATCCCTTTTGTAGTGTGTGTGATTTTAAGTTTATTTACTATTGTTTTGTTTTTATTACTTTCTAAGACCAAGCTGCTCGATAAGTGTTCTGTAACGCTCGATATCCTTGCTCTTAAGGTATGCGAGAAGGTTTCTTCTCTGACCAACCATCTTAAGAAGACCTCTTCTTGAATGGTGATCCTTTGGATGTACCTTGAAGTGCTCATTCAGGTCGTTGATTCTTGCTGTAAGGAGTGCAACCTGCACTTCCGGTGAACCTGTATCACCTGCTGTACGAGCATACTTCTCAATAATCTCTTTCTTCTGATCTGCTGTAATCATGCTTTTTTCCTCCATTTTCTTATTTTGTCCGGTCGCTGAGTTATGGTCGGAGTGATCCTATAACCAAGTGACGGCATTTGCTATCTTACCACAAGACTTTCATCTTGTAAAGCACTATTTTACTTATATGTTCCACCCTTGATATAATCTTCAGCTTTCTCCATCTCACCTGTATATTTATTCAGATGTGTGAACTTATATCCAAGTGACAGCCACTCGGTATTGGTCTTGCCGAAGAAATTAAGCGGATTTGTCCAACTGTTATCTGCATTGTTCGGATCAAAGTTATACCAGATACCATCGATTTTAATTACGCACCAGTAATGCTCGCCATAGGTGTTATCTGCTCCCAATGTCTCACCGCCGGTATAATATGCATCAAATCCAAGCGCACGTGCGAAGATTGCCATCGCGGAAGCATAATTGATACAGGTACCATAACGCTGACCATTCACACCGAGCAATACGGTTCTGCCGAAGCTGACAGCCTTCCTGTCCTGAATGTTCGAATAATTCACAGACGTATTATTCCATGAACCGGTATACTGGTCATACTTATACATTGCATTATCAATAATCCACTTATAGCATGCAAACAGCTTATCGTAATTATCCATGCCGGCATTTGTCTTCTCTGCTAACACCTGCTGTACGAGCGCATCTACCTGTGGATCGTTCGTAACCACCGGATTCAACACTGCTGAATTCAGGATCTCTCGAAGCTTGGCACTGCTTGCCGCCTGATTTGCCTCATTAAATGCGTCCTTCTCCTGTTGTTCAAGCTGACGCTTCTCTTCTTCCAGACGCTTTGCTTCCTCTGCCTTTTCCTGCTCGATCTTCTTCGCAATCGTGCTGTCTACATAAGGACATACTGTCTCTCCAGGTGCTGACTGACCTTTGTTTACAAGTACGATCTGGATCGCTTCGAGACGCTTCGCAAGACCTGCCGTTCCTGCGATCTCACCATTACATGCCCAGTCAAGCCATCCATAAGTCTGGCTATGTACCCGGTAGTAAATATCGTAATGATCTGCTAACTCACCGGTCAGCTTGATCTTGATTGCCTCTAACCGTTTTGCCTGTCCGGATGTACCTGCCTGCATATCATTTACCTGCCAGTTCATCCATCCGTACGACTGGCAATGTACAGAATATGAAACACCACCTGCATATGCGGAGTTCGGAATATCAATCTTGATTGCCTCTAACCGCTTCGCCTGTCCATGCGTTCCGGATTCCTCACCATTTGATACATATGGCAGCCAGCCATAAGACTGACAATGGGTTGTATATTTCATGACTGTTGAATCGTCGCCGCCCTTACGGACCAGCTTGATCTGAATCGATTCCAGACGCTTCGCCTGACCTGTCGTTCCGCATTCTGCTCCGTTCTTCACCCAGTCGGACCATCCATAGGTCTGACGGTGTACGCGGTACACAACATCATACACCTCAGCAAGCTGACCTGTCAGACGGATCTTGATCGCTTCGAGACGCTTCGCCTGTCCATGCGTTCCACACTCTTCGCCATCCTTCTTTGCGCCAAGCCCCCAGCCGTACGTCTGGCAATGCACTTCATACTCTACGCTGCCGGAAAGCTCCGACTCCACCCGGATCTTGATTGCCTCCAGACGCTTCGCCTGTCCATGCGTTCCGGATTCCTCGCCATTTTTTACCTCCGGAAGCCAGCCGTATGTCTGACAATGGGTTGTGTAATAGATATTGGCATCCGTACTTGCCGCTTTCGTGCTTCTCGCTGTATTTCCCGGCTGAACCAGACCGAATACCATGAATAGCACAAGCATTCTAGCAATAATTTTCTTCATGTCTTACTCCCTCTTTTGTTGTTTTTTATTTTTTTGTAACAATTTTGTAACATTATCTCACATACCAGTCAAAAAATCAACAGGCTCTTTCTATTTTTCACAAAAAGATGTATAATCTTTCCAAATGCGTACATTTATAAATAAGAAAGGAATTTACCAATATGGCAGGTTCAATATATGGAAAATTATTTACTGTGACAACCTGGGGCGAATCCCACGGCAAAGGGCTCGGTGTCGTCATCGACGGATGTCCTGCCGGCATCTCTCTCTGTGAGGAAGATATCAAGATCTACTTAGACCGCAGGAAGCCCGGTCAGAACGAATTCACAACGAAGCGGAATGAAGGAGACAAAGTCTCCATCCTCTCCGGCGTCTTCGAAGGCAGGACAACCGGA
>USFH01000115.1 GCA_900553925.1 uncultured Clostridium sp. | reverse complement strand
TCTGCAAACTTCTTGGCAGTCTCCTTGCCCCAGCTTGTAAATACCTCATCTGCATGATGATCATGATGATGGTCATGGTCGTGGCATCCGCATGTACACTCCGGTCCATGCTCGTGATGGTCGTGATCATGATGATGCTCGTGTTCCTCATGATCGTGATCATGATGATGTTCATGCTCCTCATGATCGTGATCATGATGATGTTCGTGCTCCTCATGGTCATGATCCTCGTGGTCATGATCCTCGTGGTCATGATCCTCGTGGTCATGATGGTGGTGATGATGTTCTTCCTCATGCTTTCTTGCAATCTCAACTGCCTCTTTGATCAGCTTATCGAGTGTATTTGCATGCTCCATAGCATCTAAAATTACCTTACCATCGATATCATCCCAAGGTGTTGTGATGATTGCTGCATCCTTGTTATGCTCACGCAGCATAGCGACAGTATCACTTACCTTCTTCTCCGGTACATTCTGTGTACGGGAAAGCACGATGGTTCCGGCACTCTCTACCTGATTGTTGAAGAACTCACCGAAGTTCTTCATATACATCTTGCACTTTGCCACATCAACAACCGTTGTTGCACTGTTGATTACGACATCGGCATCCTGCTTTGCATCTTCAACTGCCTTCATCACATCTGACAGCTTGCCAACACCGGATGGCTCAATAATTACACGATCCGGTGCATAATCTACGATTACCTTCTTCAATGCTGTACCAAAATCTCCGACAAGGGAACAGCAGATACATCCGGAATTCATCTCTGTGACTTCCACGCCTGCATCTTTCATGAATCCACCATCAATACCAATCTCACCAAATTCATTCTCGATCAATACAAGCTTCTCACCCTGATATGCCTCAGCAATCAGTTTCTTAATCAATGTTGTCTTGCCTGCACCTAAAAATCCTGAAAGAATATCAATCTTTGTCATCTCTATTGCCTCCTAAAAATTATTTCTATTTTTGTCAACTTTATATAATAGCACATTTCTATTATTTTTTCCATATGCTATGCATCCTTATTCTTCAAGGTCACTTCCATCTGGTCAAACGGGATCTCTATTCCCTGCGCATCAAATGCATACTTGATTGCTTCCTGTATCTCCCATTTTGCCTTCCAGTAGTTCTCCGTTGCAACCATACAGCGGACGCCCATCTTGATACTGCTGTCCCCGAAGGAATCCACGAACACATCGATTTCCTTCGTCTTGTCATAATACTGGTTTTCCGTTACAACCTGATACAGCGTATCCTTTACTTTCTTCAGATCCGAATCATAGGCTACGCCGACCGCGATATCCAGTTTTCTTGTTCCTGCCGCTGTCACATTAACGATCGAATGGGACGTAATGTTTCCGTTCGGAATCACAACGATCCGGTTGTCATACGTCTGCAGCTTCGTATAGAAGATGTCGATTGACACGACCATACCTTCGCACTGCTTGTCGTTCTCAATGATGTAATCACCGACTCGAAACGGCTTCAATATAAGTATCAGCACACCACCTGCGAAGTTTGCCAGACTTCCCTGCAGCGCAAGACCGATTGCCAGACTGGCAGTTCCCAGAATCGTGACTAACGATGTTACCTGGAATCCGACAATGGATGCTGCCGTGATAAATACGATAGCATAAAATGTGAATTTAATCAGTGACAGCAGAAAAGATGCAACGCTTTCCTCCATATTTGATTTCTTGAAGGATTTGCGTATCATCTTCACAATCAGCTTCGACAGCTTCATCCCGATATACATGCACAAGATTGCAAGCAATAGCTGAAACCCTTTATTTAACGCCCAATCTCCAAGCTTATTCAGATACTCTTCGATCTTAGACGGTTCAATCTCCTTGATGTCTTCCAAACGAGGTCCTCCTTTTTATGTTCATATAAGTAAATATTCATTTATCCCAAAAACTTCACAGGCTGCCCTTCTCACGAAGGACAGCCCGTTTCATCTTTATTATTTACCAATTTTCTTCTTGAATACGCTGATAGAAAGTGGTGGTACGGTAACGGAGATGTAATGTTCCTGTCCGTCACACTCTGCTTTCTTCGCCTGTTTCACTGTCTTGTTATTTCTGCCCTCGCCACCATAACGGCTGTTATCGCTGGAGAAAATCTCCTGCCATCTTCCGCCGGATGGAGTGGCAAGCTTGTATGCTTTGTGTTCCATCGGTGTGAAGTTACAGATGATCAAAAGCGTATCGCTCTCCTTCTTACCTTTTCTAACATAAGAAAGAAGGCTTGTATTTGCACTATTACAGTTGATCCATGTGAATCCTTCCGGAGAAGAATCAAGTTCATACAGTGCCGGCTCTGTCTTATAAAGCTCATTTAATTCCTTGACATACCCCTGCATGAACACATGTGCATCAAACTCGAACAGTGACCAGTCTACTTCCGCATTCTCATTGAATTCCGTAAACTGCGCAATCTCCTGTCCCATGAACAGAAGTTTCTTGCCCGGATGCGTCATCATATACCCATATGCCACACGCAGATTCGAGAATTTATCTTCATATCCGCCCGGCATCTTCGCAATCATAGATCCTTTCTCATGAACAACCTCATCATGGGAAAGTACGAGAATAAATTTCTCACTGTATGCATATACCATACTGAATGTCAGATCGTTGTGATGATATTTGCGGTACAACGGATCAAGCTTCATATAGTTCAGGAAATCATTCATCCAGCCCATATTCCACTTGTAATCAAATCCAAGTCCGCCAGCCTCAACCGGATGCGTCATCATCGGCCATGCCGTTGACTCCTCCGCAATCATGATAACACCCTTGTGCAGTTCATGCATCTTGCTGTTTAATTCCTTAATAAAATCAATTGCTTCGAGATTCTCATTGCCACCATAGATGTTCGGCAGCCACTCACCATCACCGCGTCCATAATCGAGATACAGCATGGATGCGACCGCGTCAATCCGGATGCCATCAATATGATATTTTTCCGCCCAGTAAAGAGCATTTGCAACTAAGAAATTCCGGACTTCATTGCGTCCGTAATTGTATATATACGTGCCCCAGTGTGGGTGTTCCCCGCGCTTAGGATCCTCATGTTCATAAAGTGCTGTGCCATCGAATCTGCCAAGTCCATGCTCATCCTTCGGGAAATGTGCCGGAACCCAGTCTAAGATCACTCCGATTCCCTTGCTATGCAGATAATCCACAAAATACATAAAATCTGCCGGTGAACCATAACGGGATGTCGGTGCATAATACCCGGTTACCTGATAGCCCCAGGACGGATCATATGGATGCTCCATAATCGGCATCAGTTCCACATAATTATAATTCATCATCAACAGATAATCCGCTAGCAGGCTTGCAATATCCCGATAATTATAAAACTCTCTGCCATCGGTCGGACGTTTCCAGGAACCAAGATGCATCTCATAGATTGCCATCGGCTGCTCATCGGTCTTCTTATCTTCCCGCTTCTCCATCCACGCGACATCTTTCCATTTATAGGAAATATCCTCGATGCGGGATGCATTTGCCGGACGAACCTCACTACTGAACGCATATGGATCACTCTTCATAAATACCTGTCCGGACTTCGCCTTGATCTCATACTTGTAGATCTCGCCAACAAGCTTCCCCGGGATAAACAACTCAAAAATACCGGAATAATCCAGCTTCCGCATCGGATGCCGTCTGCCATCCCAGTTATTGAAATTACCAACCACCGATACACGGTCTGCATTCGGTGCCCATACAGCAAACAGTACACCTTCCACACCATCCACGGTCATTGGATGTGCACCCATCTTCTCATAGATGCTGTAATGTTTTCCCTCATTGAACAGGCTGATATCAATCGGATCAATTACCGGTTCAAACACATACGGATCAAAATATGTCACTTCGTCACCATTGTCAAACCGGACGTTTAATTTATATTCAAACGGTTTCTTATCTTTTATAACCACAGAGAAAAATCCCGGCACACGCTCCGATACAAGTGTGTACTTCTTTCTTGTGGACACTTCAATGGCATTCACAACCTTTGCGCCCGGCAGATATGCATTGATATACAGATCATCGATACATTCATGCATACCAAGAATATGATGTGGGTTGTTGTGAATACCCTGGACCAAAGCATCGACTTCCATCCAGTTTATAGCAAAAACTGCTTTTCTTTTGGACATGTCAAATGTGTCTCCTCTCTACAATTTATGAATGAAGATTCCACTTCTTAGCTTTGGTTCAAACCAGGTTGACTTCGGTGGCATCAACCGTTTTGCATCAGCAACCGCGAAAAGCTCCTCAATAGATGTCGGATACATCGAAAATGCCAGTCTCATATCGCTGTCTGCACGTCGTTCCAACTCCGCAAGACCGCGGATTCCTCCGATAAAATCGATTCTTTTATCGGTTCTCGGATCTTCAATCCCAAGAATCGGTGCAAGAAGATGATCCTGTAAAATCGAAACATCAAGTCCATCCACCGGATCTTCAGATAGTATATGTGATTTTGCACGCAACTTATACCAGATACCATCCAGATACATGCCAAAGGCTGCCTTTTCTTCCGGCTGATATGCTTCCGTAACCGCTTCTACTTCGAAATCTGCCTTGACCGCATCTATAAATGCATCCGCAGTATACCCATTCAAATCATGTACAACACGATTGTATGGCAGGATTTTCAGCTGATCATGCGGAAACAGAACGGATAAAAAATAATTATATTCTTCTTCGCCCGTGTGGTTTGGATTCGCATTTCTGCGCTTGATTCCAACCTTTACCGCCGATGCTGCCCTGTGATGGCCATCCGCAATATAAATCTGTGACATCCCGGAGAATGCTTGCTCGATTGCCGCAATATCCGCTGCATCTGTCACCAGCCATACCCGGTGTGTGATTCCATCCTCAGAGACAAAATCGTTCTCTGCAGGACGCGCCTTGATCTTCGTTACAATTGCATCAATCGCAGCCTGTGCCCGGTACGCAAGAAAGATCGGACCTGTCTGTGCATCACATGTATCCACATGTGTAATACGGTCAATCTCTTTATCTTCCCGTGTATTCTCATGCTTCATGATGACACCGGACTCATAATCCTCTATGGATGCACATGCCACAATTCCGGTCTGGGATCTTCCATCCATCACAAGCTCATACAGATAATACATCGGGACTTTATCTTCCACATAGTCACCGCGCCCGATCATATCGTCCAACAGTTCCTTTGCCTTTTCATACACACATGGTGCATAGGTATCCACGCTGTCATCAAACGCGGTCTCTGCCCGGTCAATACGGAGGAAGGAAAGCGGTTTTCCTTCTACTTCTTTTTTGGCTTCTTCCCGGTTATATACATCATATGGCAACGCTGCCACTTCACTGACAATTTCTCTTCTCGGTCTATACGCTTTAAATGGTTTAATGATTGCCATGTATCTTCTCCTCTAATTATCAGCTCTGTCTATTCTGACAGCTTATCCACGAATTGCCTTTACCGCCGCATCGATGGACTTCTTATACTCTTCCTCGGAAGAATTGTTGAATACAAACAACTCCGGAATATTGTCCGGCTGCTTGAAATTCTGTGTTGCAATATACTCATCCCAATGTGCAAGCTTCCATGCATCACGGTCAGATGCACGCTTGATCATACGCTCGTGGCATACTTCAACATCTGTATGTACCCATACTACAAATAATTCTGCATCCTTTTCCTTTAATTTTGCACGCAGATTGTCAAGATATTCGTTATCACGGATCTCATCTGTGAACGGGGCATTGATCAAAACTGTGTCGTTGTACTCCAATGCTTCAAATGCAAAATCAAGGACTGCATAATACTCATAATCGCGAATCTCTCTCTGGAAGAAATCAGATGAACGATTGTACTCTTCGCCAGCCACCTTGAAAATCTGCTTGGACAATACAATCAGGGTATCCTTGTCCAGATATACGCAGTTTGGAAGTGCTTTTGCAAGCTTACGGGAAATAAATGTCTTGCCACAGGCTGGTGGTGAAGTTACTAAAATCAATTTCTTCATGGTTGGTGCCTCCTATATATGTACATAAAAATTCTCTATATGTTCTACCTCTGTATGCAACGCATACAACAAGAACCTAATTATTACAATATTACCACAAAACAAAAGAACAAACAAGCATTTCCATTCCGTTTCGTCATGAAATATGTCTGTTTGTTCCTTTTCTTAATTTTGTTTGTTATCTATGCAATATACATGAATTACTTTTTTGTGATGTACCCCTGTGCCTTAAGGAGTTCTGCGCATAATACAGCGCCACCGGCAGCCCCACGAACTGTGTTGTGGGAAAGTCCGACAAACTTCCAGTCGTAGACAGAATCCTCACGGATACGTCCAACGGAGATACCCATGCCATTCTCATAATCCACATCCAGAGTAACCTGTGGACGGTTATCCTCTTCCATATAACGGATAAACTGCTTTGGTGCACTTGGAAGTCCAAGCTCCTGTGGAACGCCCTTGTAAGACTCCAACTTCTCGATCAGCTGTTCCTTTGTCGGATTTTTCTTGAACTTTACAAATACAGCTGCTGTATGTCCGTTCAATACCGGTACACGGATACACTGACATGTAATGATCGGGCTTGTCGCAGGAACGATTTCACCCTTCTCCTCATCAATATGTCCCCAGATACGAAGTGGCTCTTTCTCAGATTTTTCTTCCTCACCGCCGATAAACGGGATGATATTTCCAACCATTTCCGGCCAGTCCTTGAATGTCTTTCCTGCTCCTGAGATTGCCTGATAGGTTGTTGCAACAACCTCGTATGGCTCGAATTCCTTCCATGCGGTAAGCCCCGGTCCATAAGACTGGATCGAGC
>USFH01000114.1 GCA_900553925.1 uncultured Clostridium sp. | reverse complement strand
ATGAGGCAGTGAAGAAGATTCCGCGTGGAAAGGTGGCAACATACGGACAGGTCGCAGAACTTGCCGGAGATAAGAAGATGGCGCGTGCGGTAGGAAATGCACTGCACAGGAATCCGGATCCGGAGCATATTCCATGTTATCGCGTGGTGAATGCGAAGGGCGAGCTTGCCGGAGCGTTCGCGTTTGGCGGTGCGAATGTACAGGAGCAATTGCTTGCGGCAGATGGAATTATGGTCGTGGATGGACGCGTGGATCTTGAGAGGTATGGAATGAAACTACCGGAGAATCAGAACGAAGAATAGGAGTTTGAGGGGGCAATACCAGGAGGACGCATATGTGCGAAGCACATATTTAGGATGCGTCCGACGACCTGCCGCCGAACAGATGTGAGAGGGCAATACCAAGAAAGGAGTGGAACAGTTTGAAGAATAAGATAAAGAAGATAGCAGCGGTGCTGTTGGCATTTACCGTCGGGTGCGTAAGTCTGACCGGCTGTAATGTGCGGCAGGATACGATCCGGTTCGGTGCGGCAGGCGTCGGTGGCGGATATTATGCGTTTGCGACTGCATATACACAGCTTGCAAATGCAGAGGATGCGGAAATGAAATTCAACATAAAATCAACGGCCGGATCGATGGCGAACCTGCGGCTGCTGTCCGAGGGATATGTAGACGTGGCAATTGCACAGGCCGATCTTGCCACAGCCGCGTATTATGGAACGGATGAAAAAGGGGAATCCTATCAGGGATACCGCGTACTGGCAGGCCTATACACCGAGGCGTGCCAGATCGTCGTGCGCAAGGATTCCGGAATCAAAAGCTTAGATGATCTGCAGGGAAAGACGGTAAGTATCGGAGAAGCAGAATCCGGAACTGAGCGGAATGCATCACAGATCTTGCAGGTGAGCGGACTTGCTTCGCCGATTACAGAGACGGTCAATCTGACGTATATTGAGGCGGCAGAGAAGTTAAAAACCGGCGAGATCGATGCGATGTTTTACACAGGCGGTGTGCAGACCAATGTGATTGCGGAGCTTGCAGATAGCTGTGAGATTGCGCTTGTTCCGGTCGATGCGAAGACCGTGGATAAGCTGAAGCTTGCATATTCATCGTATGAAACGTGTGAGATTCCGGCGAACACTTACAATGGACAGACGGAGCAGATAGCAACGGTCGGTGTCAAGGCGCTGTTGCTTGCGAGTGAGAAGATGTCCGATGAGACAGCCGAAAAACTTACAAGGCAGCTTTTTGCGCATGCAACAGAAATCGAGTATGCAACTTCATTAAAGGAAATCGCCGATGTAAATGCGGCTGTGGATGGTGTGCAGATTCCGTTCCATCCGGGGGCAAAAGCATATTATACATCACAGGGCATCACGGTAGATGCACAAGAAAATTAACAGATAGGAGAACCATTTTGCATGGAAATACAAATTGATATGTATCAGACATTGGCACTTTCGGTCGTGGTGCTGATGCTTGGACAATTCCTGAAACAGAAAATAAATTTCCTGGAAAAGTTCTGTATTCCATCTCCGGTGGTCGGTGGTTTGATCTTCTCGGTACTGACTTGTATTTTATATAGCACAGGGGTGGTGGAATTTACATTTGATGATACGCTTCGGGAAGTCTGTATGGTATTCTTCTTTACATCGGTGGGATTCCAGGCGAATCTGAAGGTGCTAAAGAGTGGAGGAAAAGCACTTGCGATCTTCCTTGGATTAGTCATTGTCCTGATTTTTATGCAGAACTTACTGGCAGTCGGCGTGTCACATCTGATTGGGCTTGACTCGCTGGTCGGACTTTGTACCGGTTCGATTCCGATGGTCGGCGGACATGGAACAGCAGGTGCATTTGGCCCGGTGCTTGAGGATTTTAATGTACAGGGTGCAACGACAATCTGTACGGCAGCGGCAACCTTCGGCCTGGTGGCAGGAAGTCTGATCGGTGGGCCGATCGGGAAACGTCTGATTGAGAAGAAGCATTTACTCGATACAATCGTGACAGAGGATGACAGCCTGCTGATCGAGGAAGAAAAGAAGCATGAGAGACATTCGAATATGTATGCCGCGGCTGTGTTTCAGCTGATTCTGGCAGTCGGACTCGGTACGATCATCTCCGAGCTCCTGACGAAGACGGGCCTTACATTTCCAATCTATATCGGAGCCATGATTGTCGCGGCGATTGTTCGAAATGTCGGTGAGTATTCCGGGAAATTCGACATCTATATGGGCGAGATCAACAACCTTGGTGGTATCTGTCTGTCGCTTTTCCTTGGAATTGCGATGATCACATTGAAGCTGTGGCAGCTCGCGGAGCTTGCATTACCGCTTATGATCTTGCTCGGGGCGCAGCTTCTGCTTATATTCCTGTACACATATTTTGTTGTATTCCGTGTGATGGGAAAGGATTATGACGCGGCAGTGCTTGCGGCCGGAACATGCGGATTTGGTATGGGGGCGACACCGAATGCTATGGCGAACATGCAGGTGCTGTGTGACCGCTATGCGCCATCGGTCAAAGCGTATCTGCTTGTACCGTTGATCGGAAGTTTGTTTGCGGACTTCATTAACAGTCTGGTGATTACGTTGTTCATCAATATTATATAGTGTAGTGAGACGAATATTTGGAAGGAATCCTTATCTTGAAATGGAGATAACGGTTGGAGGAATCGCATGAAGGACAAGAAAGAAAAGAAGGAAAAATCAAAGTTCAATCTCGCATTTGATAATCTGGCAATTCCGGAAGTGCATATTGGAGGAACTGCACATGGTCAAGGAAATGTGGAATGTAAGCATCCGGATGCGGACGGAGAGTCGGAGGATGAGGTTGTAACATTTGCGGATGTTGCAATTCCGGAGGTCCATATCACAAGATATAAGGAACTTTCCGATATGATTCACAGTCTGCGCAAGAAGCTCCACGAGAATCCGGAGCCTTCCATGCAGGAAGAAAAGACCCGGCATATATTGCAGGAATTTATAAAGCGCCATACAACGTTTGAAGTTGTGGATAAAGGCGTGTGGTTTTATGCCGTGAAGAAAGCGGAGAAGGAAAGCGGGAAAGCACCGATTGCGTTCCGGGCGGATATGGATGCGGTATGTGGAAAGGATGGAAAACCGGGACATTACTGCGGACATGACGGGCATAGCAGTATTCTGTGTGGTGTAGCGCTGTATCTTTCAAAGCGGGAAGAATTGCCCGACCGTGATGTGTATCTGATCTTCCAGCCGGGCGAGGAGATTGGCGCGGGCGCGAAGATCTGTAAGGAACTGCTGGCGGAAAAGCAGATCGGAGAGATATACGGATTGCATAACATTCCCGGCTATCCGAAGAATCAGGTATTGCTTCGCAAGGGAACATTTGCATGTGCATCGACCGGGCTTTCGATTCGTATGACCGGAACACCAAGCCATGCAGCATACCCGGAAGCTGGCAGGAATCCGGCTATTCCGATCGCGAAGCTTCTGCTTGAGATCGAGCGGATCACGAAGGAGATGCAGGCGTGGGGCGATTTCGTGCGTATGACAGTGATCGGGGCGGATGTTGGCGGTACAAACTATGGCGTATCAGCGTTTGAAGGTACGTTGCGGCTTACGGTGCGCGCAGAAAAGGAAGATGCATTTGACACATATGTGAATGAGATTAAAGCTCTGGCTGCGACACTTGCAGAAGAAAATCAGCTTACTATAGCCATAGAGGAGATCGAGCGGTTTCCTGCAACGGAGAATCACGATGCAAATGTAGATAAGCTTTTTGCGTGTGCAGAAAAATTACAATTCCCTGTGACAGAGCTTGCACAGCCGATGCGCTGGTCGGAGGATTTTGGATATTATCTGCAGGAAGTGCCGGGGGCATTCTTCGGTGTGGGCGATGGCGAAGATCATGCACAGCTTCATACTGCCGAGTATGAATTCCCGGATGAGATTATGAAGACTGCGGTTGCAATGCTTGTGGGACTGATATAGAGGGTAGTTAAAAATTTAGATATAAAATAAAGAAATTTACTTTGTATGACAAAGCAGGTCCAGTGCTTGTCGAAGATAAATTTTAATGAAAGAAGAATAAAACCATGAATATCGAAGTAAGAGCATATACAGACAATGACATCGGGGCGATGGTGACGATCTGGAATCAGGTTGTTGCAGATGGCGTGGCATTTCCACAGGAGGAATGTCTGACACCGGAGTCAGGAACCGCATTTTTCGCAGAGCAGACATATTGCGGAGTCGCGGAGGATATGGACACAGGCAGAATCTACGGCATGTATATCCTGCATCCAAACAATGTAGGACGATGCGGACACATCTGCAATGCAAGCTATGCGGTCGACCGGGAATCGAGAGGATTGCATATCGGCGAGAAGCTGGTGTCTGACTGTCTGGCGCAGGGCAAGGCACATGGTTACCGTGTCTTACAGTTCAATGCGGTTGTCGCAAGTAATGTGCATGCACGACACCTGTATGAGCGGCTTGGATTTAAACAGCTTGGCACGATACCGGGTGGCTTCCGCATGAATGATGGGAGTTATGAAGATATCTGCCCATATTATCATGAGCTGTAAAATTGTTAAAGGCTTGTAAACTTGGTTGACGAACCCGGGAAAATGGGATAGACTACATTACAGGTCGAGAAGAATCATGACGAAATATGGTTTAGGCAGATCTGGCAGTGATAAAGCTGCGGATAGAATAAAAATTATGGAGGTGAGACTATGGACGGTTGCGATAGTACGAGTCGAGCGATACGCGGTGGAAGACATATGGATATACGAACGCAGTTTGGATATAGTCTCATTTTATATATGACGATATAACTGCGTTTAGTTTTCTGTTGTCTGAACCACCGTATGAAAGACGGTGGTATTTTTATGCCCCGGAATAAGGAGGTAGAAGACAATGAAGAAATGGATGAAAAGAAAGAATTACACAGCGCAGTCAAAGAAGCATTTGCGGGATAAGAATCTGCAGGAGGCAGCAAAGGTACTCTCCCTGATGGAGGTCGATGATGCGGTCGATGTCTTAGACGAGGTCGATGATACAACGAAAAAGCAGGTTGTGGATATGCTCCCGGAGGATGCCGGAAATGATATCCAGATGATCCTCTCCTACGAGGAAGATGAGATGGGTAGTCGTATGACGACGAACTATATCGCCATCCGCAGAGGCATAGATATCCGGCAGGCAATGCGCGAGCTGGTTTCACAGGCAGGTGAAAATGATAATATCGGAACGGTCTATGTATTAGACGAATCCAATAAATACTATGGCGCGATTGACCTGAAGGATCTGATCGTCGCCAGAGAAAATGATACACTGGAATCTATCATCAATACGACGTATCCATTCGTGACCGATCATGAGAAAATCGAGGATTGTATTGACGAACTGGTGGATTACGCAGAGGATTCCATTCCGGTTTTATCTGAGACAAAGGAATTGCTCGGTGTTATCACCGCACAGGATGTCGTAGAGGCTGTCGATGATGAGATGGGCGAGGATTACGCAAAACTCGCAGGTTTGACAGACGAGGAGGATTTGAGAGAAACTACAAAGGAAAGCATGAAGAAACGATTGCCATGGCTGATCATCTTATTGTTCCTTGGCATGGGCGTGTCGTCCGTTGTAGGAGCTTTTGAAGCGGTTGTCGCTGTGCTTCCGATCGTGATGTGCTTCCAGTCGTTGATTCTGGACATGGCAGGGAATGTAGGAACACAGTCGCTGGCGGTTACGATTCGTGTATTGATGGATGAGAACCTGACTGGTAAGCAGAAGCTGCATCTCGTATGGAAGGAGATGAAGGTCGGTTTTGTAAATGGCTTGTTGCTCGGCTCTCTGGCATTTGTATTTATCGGCATCTACATCGCCTGCTTCAAGCACAATGCATGGCTGCATGCATTCCTGATTTCCGGTTGCGTAGGTGTATCACTGATGGTTGCCATGGTGATTTCAAGTCTGGTTGGAACCTTGATTCCGATTTTCTTCCACAAGATCAAGATTGATCCGGCAGTTGCATCCGGTCCACTGATCACAACGGTCAACGACCTTGTAGCAGTCGTAACGTACTACGGACTGGCATGGCTGTTCTTGATCCAGATCATGCAGATTGTTTCGTAGGGAAGCGGTAAGAGAAATGGATTTAGGAGTTTATATGCTTTTATTACAAGACGTCAAATAGTCAAATAAATGAAAAAAATAAAAAGTGAATTGCTTGAAAAATATTTCATGCATGTTAAAATATAGTTCGGTTGTGAATTGTTTGATTACGAACAATTTATAACCGAACTTTTTCTATCTGATAAAATGAGGATGATAGGGATATCATTTGAAAATGAAATTAGAGACTATATAGATCTGTTATATGTAGATTAAACAGGCTGTATGGCGCAGACAATCTGTTACAATACAGAGCGTTGGGAAGATACTACTAAAGGAGGGAATTCATGGACGATTGGAAACATGATCATCTGGGAAACCAGATTATCATATTATCAAATCAGGTGAAGCATTATCTGCATCAGGCAGCGGAAGTGGAAGGCATCAGTGGTTCGCAGAGCCGGATCCTGCATTACATTTCCGAGTTCAGTAAGAAGACGGAAGTATATCAGAAGGATGTGGAAGAATTTTTCTATCTGCGCCGGTCTACCGTCACCCAGACGTTACAGACGATGGAGAAGAACGGACTCATTAAGCGTTCCAGCGTTGCCAGAGATGCACGTCTGAAGAAACTGGAACTGACCGGAGCGGGGCAGGCACTCGAAGAAAAAATCCATACACGTGTGATGCAGATGGAACAGCGCCTGAGAGACTGCTTATCCGAGGAAGAAATCACACAGTTTTTATCAATTACAGATAAGCTTGGAGCCGAATTGACAAGCCTTGGAGCACCGGAAATCAAGCAAGCCTGTAAGTAACCACAAGGTCACTTGGCTTGCTTTCCTATGATTAAGAGAGTGAGCGACATGATGCAATTTGTAAATGTCCATATTCAATTCTGGAAATATAGATATGTTTGGAACTTAGAAGTACTTGATGTTCT
>USFH01000113.1 GCA_900553925.1 uncultured Clostridium sp. | reverse complement strand
CCCGCCGCAATAATATCTGTCATCTCTTCCATAATCAAAATATTATATAAGCATTCGCAGCCCGGCTTCGCATATCCGACATTCTCCAGATTACCACCGATATTCTTCTGCCGGTACAGATAATATGGCTCCATGCCAAGTGTCTGTGCCGTCTCCTGTGCCGCGGTATGCATCGCATCCATATCGTGATGGATTGCGGATTTGTAATCGTCCATCTGCTGGTTCAGGTTCGCCGCACGCTTGATTGCCAGCGAATGTACCGTCAGGCTCTCCGGAGCCAGCGCCCGCACTTCCGCAAGCGTATGCCGCATACTGTCTAAGTCTTCTCCCGGAAGTCCCGCAATCAGATCCATGTTGATATTATCAAAGCCTGCCTGTCGTGCCATCGCAAACGCTTCCTTCACCTGAGCCGCATTGTGTGCACGCCCGATCGTCCGCAGTGTCTCGTCGTTCATCGTCTGCGGATTGATGCTGATCCGCGTCACGCCATACTCCTTCATCACCGCAAGCTTCTCCGGTGTGATACTGTCCGGGCGTCCTGCCTCCACGGTAAACTCCACAAGCCCATCCGCAACCTCCGGTTCCTGTAACCGGAATACGGTCTGAATCTGCTTCAATAGCACTGCAAGCAGCTCATGTGAGATCGACGTCGGCGTTCCGCCGCCAATGTAGATTGCCACCAACCGTTTATGCTTATATTGTTCTGCCACATAGGCTAACTCCTTACACAGCGTGTCAATATACGTCTTTGCTTTCTCCGCATAGATTCCAATCGGATACGAAGTGAACGAGCAATACAGACAACGGCTTGGACAAAACGGAATCCCGACATACAGACAATAGTCGTTGTCGAGATCAATTCCTTTCACCAGACGATGCTCGTTTTCTGCCACCGTCGTTGCAAGCTCAGCTTTCTGTGCGCTTGTATCATAGATATCACGGTAATATTGTACGATTCTTCCGTGTATTTCCTGCTGTTTTGCAAGTGCCAGATTGACATTTTCCACGAATCCATGTCCGTTCACTCCAGTTTCGTCTGTTTCGTCCGAATCACCCGGAAGCTCCTGTGCACCCGCATCCATATACTCCACAAGCTTTGTCATCGCGATTTTTGTCGGACGTACCCCGGTCAGGTCGCCCCACGGAAGTCTCCGGTCCGCAAACTGTCCGAGCAGCCGGTAGGACGCCATCTTCAGCACATTCCGAAACTTTGCCTTATCCCGGTAATCAACAAGGATCTTCGCCCGCAGTCCACAGGTCGATATCAACAGCTGATCCTTATACGCCGGAAGCTCCGGCACTTCCTGCAGATCATCCGGCTTGTCGCACGCGTGTCCGTGCTTGCACACCGTCAGGATGGTAGATGCTTCCTCATACCGGATCAGGAGCCGCAGGTCAAAATCATCAGATAAACTTGCGTCCTCGACGATCTTCACCCCCGGATAAAACGCCATGATCATCGCCCGCAGGTCATTGTTATATAATTGGTTATTCTGGTCTAGCAGTATCATCTTAGAAATAAGGATTGCCCTTCTTTTCCTTTCCAATCATTGTCTGTGCATCATGTCCCGGAAGCACAAGCGTCTCGTCCGGCAGTGTAAATAATTTCTCGCGGATGGCATCTTCCAGTGCCTTCGCATCGCCCGTCGGGAAATCCGTTCTTCCGACGCTGTAGCAAAACAGCGTATCCCCGGTAAATACAACATTCTCCTCCGGGAAATAATAGCACATGCCACCCTTCGTATGTCCCGGTACCAGCAGACACTTACATGTCCGTCCAAGTACCTCGATCTCGGCGCCATCCTCCAGATAGATATCCGCCTGCGCCGTAAATGCTGTGCCGAACGAGGACGACAGATTCAGAGCCGGGCTCTTCATAACTTCCTTCTCCTCAGCTGCTGCATACACCTTAATATCCGGATACTCCTTCTTCACGCCGGCCAGCGCCCCGATATGGTCGAAATGACCATGCGTAAGCAGCACCGCCTGCGGATGCCAGTTTCGGTCTTTCCAGTCCTTTACCAAAATATCTGCTCTATCTCCGGGGTCAATAATCACCGCTTCCCGTGTATCTGTATCCCCCATTGTATAACAATTCGTCGCACAGATGCCAAGCACTTTCTTTGTTATTTCAATCTTTCCCATAAAACTCCTTTCAAGGTGACGATTGCGGTAACCCGTAATTTGTAAATATCTGCCATGTTAATCGTTACTGTATAAGATGTATCGAAACTAAGAAGTACTAGATGTTCTGTTACAAGTATCGATATCGTACGCAACCGCCGCCAATTCGCCATCCATGGCTCAGTGGCGGCTTGTTTGAACATCGTGTTCAAACATTGCTGAATATTCTCAGAACATCAAGGACTTCTAAGTTTCAAACATATTTATACAGTAACGATTAACATGGCATATATATTCACAAATTACTGCATCTACCACAATCTGTAGATAGAGTTGGACACAATCTACCAATTCATATGCAGACCGTTGAAGCACGCTGGCACTTAATGAGCGACTGCTCTTTGTCGCGAATTTAGTACCACTGCGTGCTGAACCGAGCGAGAGCGCGTCTGCATGGAATTGCGTAGTTGTGTTCAACTCTTCCACATATTACTCGAATCCAATACGACATATCCACGAAACACGTGGATTCGTTAACCCGTAGTCCGCTCGATATCGATGATTCCTTCCACATTCCGTATCTTCGCAATCATCTTGTTGAGCTGCTCCTTCGAGCGGATCTCAAACTTCACAGAAACCGTCGCCTTGCCCTGCTTGTTGACACGCACATTCATACCTGTCAGATTGATATTCTCCTCATTGAAGATCTTCGACAGCGAGAACACCAGCCCCTTGCTGTCATTCGCATAGATGTTGATCTCCGTCATATACATCTTCTGATTCTGCAGCAGATCTTCCGACCACTCCGCCTCGATCAGACGCTTCCGGTCGAACTCATCCATACAGAGCACATTCACGCAATCCGTACGATGGATCGACACACCACGTCCACGCGTGATATAACCGACGATCTCATCGCCCGGTACCGGAGCACAGCAACGCGAGAAACGCACTGCAACATCGTCCATACCTTTGACCACGATACCACCTTTGGCATGCTTGTGGCTCTCGCCTCTGCCCGGTGCATTGATCTTATCGACGATCTGCTCCTCTGTAATCTTCTTCGCTTCTTCCTTCTTATATTCCTCAAGCAGGCGATTGACAACCTGCCCTTCCTTTAAGCCGCCATGTCCGATTGACGCAAGCACTGCATCCCAGGAGAGGAAGTTGTATTTGTTCATAACCTTCTCCTGAAGCTCCGGTTTCAGAAGATCCGATAAGGTGATGCCCTTCGCCTTACAATACGTTGACATCGCATCCTTACCACGCTGGATATTATCCGTCTTATTCTCCTGCCGGAACCATTGGTTGATCTTCGT
Organism: uncultured Clostridium sp.; assembly: GCA_900553925.1. GTDB lineage: Bacteria > Bacillota > Clostridia > Lachnospirales > Lachnospiraceae > Coprococcus_C. Next base: position 3,653 of record USFH01000113.1, on the reverse strand, counting down.
CTTCGCCTGCGAACTTTTAACCACAGACAGCCAGTCCATGCTCGGTCCCTTCGAATTCTGGGACGTGATGATCTCGACACGGTCTCCGTTGTGAAGCTCCGTCTCAATCGGCACCTGCCGTCCGTTGACACGCGCACCGATCAATTTATTCCCGACTGCCGTATGAATGCTGTACGCAAAATCAATCGGAGTCGAACCGGCCGGAAGATTCTTCACATCACCCGCCGGGGTAAATACATATACCTGATCCGAGAACAGATCGAGATCTGTCTTGATGGCATTCATGAATTCCTTGTTATCCGTCGTGTCTGTCTGCCATTCGAGGATCTGTCTGAGCCAGCTTAACTTCTGCTCTTCATTATCGTTCTTACCATTGCCACCCTCTTTGTATTTCCAGTGGGCAGCGATACCATATTCCGCAGTCCGGTGCATCTCATAAGTACGGATCTGGATCTCAAACGGCCGTCCGCCCGGTCCGATCAATGTCGTATGGAGTGACTGGTACATGTTCTCCTTCGGCATCGCAATATAATCCTTGAAACGTCCCGGAATCGGCTTGTATTTCTCATGGATGATACCGAGTGCAGCATAGCAGTCCCGCACCGTGTCAACCTTGATACGGATCGCATGGATATCATAGATCTGATCGAGCGTCTTGTTCTGCGTGATCATCTTCTTGTAAATGGAAAACAGATGCTTGACACGTCCGTCTACCTCTGCCTCAATCCCTGCTTCCTTCATGTACTGCTTGACCTGCTCCACCATCTGTACGATAAAATCCTCACTCGCATTCAGACGGGTCGTGATTTCTTCCTTCAGATTCTTATAGACATCCGGATACAGATACTGCATCGAGAGATCGTCGAGTTCAACCTTAATCTTCGAAATACCCAGACGATGCGCAAGCGGAGCATAAATATCCATCGTCTCTCGCGACTTCTCAATCTGCTTTGCAGGTGACTGGTACTGCATCGTCCGCAGGTTGTGCAGACGATCGGCAAGCTTGATCAGGATAACGCGGATATCCTTCGCCATCGCCAGGAACATCTTACGAAGATTCTCTGCCTGAACCTCGATCTTATCCTGTGACAGATCGAGCTGTGTCAGCTTCGTAACACCATCGACAAGCAGTGCCACCTCTTCGGAGAATTCCTTCGCGATCTCCTCGCGTGTCATCACGGTATCCTCCACAACATCGTGCAGGATTCCGGCTACGATCGTCTCCTTATCAAGTTCCAGTTCTGCCAGAATGATTGCCACGCAGAGCGGATGGATAATGTATGGTTCTCCGGACTTACGCTTCTGCCCTTCGTGCGCCTTGCTCGCAATCTTATATGCTTTCTCGATCTCCGACAGATCTGTCGTCGGTCGATACGACCGTATCGTATCGATCAGCTTCTTATATAGCTCCTCCGGTGGAGTAAAATCCGCCGGTTTACTGATTTCCTTCTTCAGGGTATCATGTGGTATCTTATAGGTTGTATCGGCCATAGAAATCACTTCTTTCCTAGATAAATAGTCGTATAACTCAATCTCAATCTATCCCGCATATGCGTATAGATTACTCTCCCTCGTACTGTACAACAGAAGCTACATCATACTTCTTCAATCGTTCTCTTCCTTTCAGATCAGTCAGCTCGATCAGGAAGATCATCTTCACAACTTCACCACCAAGTGCTTCCACAAGCTTTGCAGCCGCCTCAATCGTACCACCTGTCGCAATCAGGTCATCCACTAAGACAACCTTATCGCCCGGCTTGATCGCATCCTTATGGATCTCGATCGTTGCGGAACCATACTCCAGATCATAACTCATCTCAACTGTCTCGCGAGGAAGCTTGCCCTTCTTACGAACCGGCACGAATCCTTTCTTATCCAGATATGCAATCGGTGCGCCGAAGATAAATCCTCTTGACTCTGTACCTGCGATCAGGTCATAGTCCACACCGTCCAACAGCTTATTCATCTCGTCAATTGCAAGTGCATATCCTTCCGGACTCTCTAAGACACTTGTAACATCGCGGAAGATAATCCCCTTGCTCGGGAAATCCGGGATACTGATAATATAATCTTTTACGCTCTTCATAATGGTTCCTCCTCATTTAGTGTATATATATTCTACTCCATTTCACTCTTACGAAATGCAATCGGTTCGATCTGCATCGTAATCATGCCATTGTATTCATTCTTCACCAGGTGGAACAGGATATCGATCTCTGCCTGATTTTCCTGACCCCTAAGTATTTTATCACATTCTTCTTCTCCAAACCACTCTTTTATACGATCGAGCAGCTCTTTTCCTCTGAATACCATTCCGCTGATCCGCTCGCCCTTTTTTGAAGAAAATGTGCATCTTGCATATTGGTTTTCTTTGCCACATAACCGAATCCCGGCGATCTTCATATGTGTAAACCCGAATACCGGCCTCGGATTCGCCACGCCATACGGCTCAAGCCGTTCCAGTTCTTCATACAACGCAAGTGTCAGATCCCTCGGCGGAAGCGATACATCCACATACAGCTTCTCTGTCAGATCTTTCTCTGACAATTTCTCGTTCGCATTCAGGACTTCCCGAAGCGGTTCTAAGTTCTCCGCCTTTATCGAGAAACCGGCAGCCATCGGGTGTCCGCCCATCCTCTCGAACAATTCACGCGCTTTCGACAATTCCATGAACATATCGTAGCCCTCGATAGAACGTCCGGATCCCTTCAATATGCCTTTCTTCCCTTCCGCATTCGTAAAGATCAGAGTCGGTCTGTAGAAAGCATCCTTCACCTTGCTTGCGACAAGCCCTGCCACACTCTCATGGATGTCCGGCAGATACAGTACGATCACATGATCGTCCCCGACCGCCTTCCGGATAACCTGCTTTCCCTCCGGTATCAGGCGGATATTCTGCTGTACAAGCGTAACACCTTCCAGCACGCCGCCATCCGTCATATCCTTGCGGGTCTGATTCAGAGCAACCATCTCCGCCGCCATCGTCGCTGCTACTGCCGGATCTTCTTCAAGCAGAAGCTGCACACCCTCCTTGGCACTCTCGAGACGACCGGTTGAATTCAGGCACGGTCCGATCATAAATGCAAGATGATGTACGCGGATTTCTTTATCGGTAAGTCCCTGCGCCTCTTTCAACGCACAGATTCCGACATTTTCACTATATGTCAGCCGTAGCAGTCCGTGCTTTACAAATAACCGGTTTTCCTCTGTAAGCGGCATGACATCACATACCGTTCCGAGCGCCAAAATATCCATCAGATACTCCTCACTCGGCCACGGAAGCTCCATCACATTATACAGATGGCGGATAAACTTGTATGCCACACCTGCGCCGCACAGATTCTTATATGGATACCCACAATCCGGACGATGCGGATCAATCAGCGCATCCGCCTGCACATACCGGTAGTGCTTCTGTCCGGCATCATCCACATCACACGGAATCTCGTGATGATCTGTCACAATTACAGTCATGCCCTGCGCCTTCGCATACGCCACAGCCTCGAATGCCGCTACACCATTGTCACAGGTGATAATCGTATCAACACCATCCGCCACCGCCTGTTCCACGATACGGACATTCATGCCATATCCATCCTGTACACGCTCCGGAATATCATATGACACCTCTGCACCTGCCTGTTTCAATCCCG
>USFH01000112.1 GCA_900553925.1 uncultured Clostridium sp. | reverse complement strand
AATCAATGGCCAGAAAATCACATTCCTCGATACGCCTGGACATGAGGCATTTACAGCAATGCGTATGCGTGGTGCCCAGTCTACAGATATTGCAATCCTTGTTGTTGCAGCTGATGATGGTGTGATGCCTCAGACAGTCGAGGCGATCAACCATGCGAAAGCAGCTGGTATCGAAATTATTGTTGCAATCAATAAGATTGATAAAGAAAGTGCAAATATCGACCGTGTGAAGCAGGAGCTGATGGAGTACGAGCTTGTGCCGGAGGACTGGGGTGGATCAACCATTTTCTGTCCGGTATCCGCTCATACAAGAGAAGGTATTGATAACCTGCTTGAGATGATCATACTGACAGCAGAGATTCTGGAACTTAAGGCGAACAAGAACCGTAAAGCACGTGGTATCGTGATTGAGGCACAGCTTGATAAGGGGCGTGGTTCCGTTGCAACTGTATTAGTTCAGAAAGGTACATTACATGTTGGTGATTGTCTGGCAATCGGTGATGTCCATGGTAAGGTTCGTGCCATGTTTGATGATAAGGGCCGCAAGGTGAAAGAAGCTACTCCGTCTATGCCTGTTGAGGTACTTGGCTTAAATGGTGTTCCAAATTCCGGCGAGATCGTTATTGCAACCGAAAACGAGAAAGAAGCACGTGCGATTTCTGAGGCATTTATTGACCGGGGCAAAGAAAAACTGATTGCAGATACAAAGCAGCGTATGTCACTGGATGATCTGTATAATCGTATTCAGGAAGGAAACGTCAAGGATCTGAATCTGATTATCAAGGCAGATGTACAGGGATCTGTTGAAGCTGTTAAGCAGAGCCTGCTAAAGCTTTCTAACGAAGAGGTGGCTGTAAAGTGTATTCATTCCGGTGTTGGAGCAATTAACGAGAGTGATGTTATACTTGCATCTGCAAGTAATGCAATTATCATCGGCTTTAATATCCGTCCGGATAATCAGGCGAAAGAAGTTGCAGAGCGTGAGAAGGTTGATATCCGCCTGTATCGTGTCATCTACAATGCAATTGAAGATATTGAAAGTGCGATGAAGGGTATGCTTGATCCGATTTTTGAAGAAAAGGTAATTGGCCATGCAGAGGTTCGTCAGACATATAAAGCATCTGGCGTTGGTACAATCGCAGGTTCTTATGTACTTGACGGTACGATTCAGAGAAACTGCAAAGTCCGTATCAGCCGCGAAGGTGAGCAGATTTTCGAAGGTGAGCTGGCATCACTCAAACGTTTCAAGGATGATGTGAAGGAAGTTAAGACAGGATTTGAATGTGGTCTTGTTATGGATGGATTCAACGATATCAAGGAAGGCGATATCATTGAAGCATATATTATGGTTGAGGTACCAAGATAGAGATGAAAAAAACAAGTCATAAATCACAAAGAATAAATGGGGAAGTTCAAAAAGAACTTTCCCGGATTATTCGGATGGAATTAAAGGATCCACGCATTAATCCTATGACATCCGTTACGGATGTTACGGTTACACAGGATCTGAAATATTGTAAGGCATACATCAGTGTTCTGGGTGATTCTGAATCTGCAGCCGAGACATTGAAAGGGCTTGAACAGGCAAGTGGATATATCCGGCATGAGCTGGCACGTACAATCAATCTGCGGAATACACCGGAGCTTACATTTGTACTTGATACATCGATCGAGTACGGAAACTATATGTCAAAACGTATTGACGAGGTAATCAAAGAAGATAATGACAAACAAAATAATGAAGGATGAATTTCACACGATGATTGAACGGGCAGAGTCTGTTGGAATTTTTGGACATGTCCGCCCGGACGGAGATTGTATCGGTTCCTGTCTTGGACTGTATAATTACATTACGAATCGTTATGACAAGGATGTAACCGTATATCTTGAGGAAGTTCCGGACAAATTTGCGTTCCTTCATGGGGCGGATCAGATATGTCTGGAGCCAACCGGAAAAGCTCTGGATCTAGCAATTTCGCTTGATTGCGGAGACCGCGAAAGACACGGAAGATTTTATGATGATTTCGGGGCTGCAAAACACAGTATCTGTCTGGATCATCACAGAAGCAATCAGGGGTTTGGCGAGTATTTCTATTGTGATCCGGATGCTTCCTCTGCATGTGAGATTCTGTACCATCATCTGGATCCGGAATATATTACATGTGCTGCAGCAGAGTGTCTGTATCTTGGAATCGTGCATGATACAGGCGTATTCAAGTATCCGGCATGTACCAGGGAGACTATGCGTGTTGCCGGAGACCTGCTTGCATATGGTGTCGATGCACAAAAGATAATTGATGATACATTTTACCGTGTTACGTATAAGCAGAATCTGATTACAGGGCAGGCAATGTTAGATGCAAAACGCACATTGGACGGCAGGGTTGTTTATACATGTGTGACGCAGGATATGTTCCGGAAGTTTGACTGTGGTAAGCCGGAGACAGAGGGAATTATAGACCAGATCCGTGTGATTGAAGGTGTTGAGGTCGCAATCTTTGCTTATCAGGTTACGGAAGGCGAAACATGGAAGTTCAGTCTTCGTTCAATCCGCCAGGTTGATGTCAGCAAAATCGCTGTTTCGTTTGGTGGCGGCGGTCACATCCGAGCAGCAGGCTTTGAGGCCGAAGGTTCATTTGAAACAGTTCTTGCCCGTATTTTGGAAATGATAGAGGAACAGCTTTGATAGACGGAATTATAAATGTATATAAAGAAAAGGGCTTTACATCATTTGATGTAGTAGCAAAGCTTCGTGGAATTCTGAAACAGAAAAAAATCGGACATACGGGCACACTCGATCCGATGGCAGAGGGAGTTCTGCTTGTATGTCTTGGTAAAGCGACCAGACTTGTGGATCTTTTGACCGAAGGAGATAAAATCTATCGGGCGAAGATGCAGCTTGGCATAGAGACGGATACCGAAGATATCACAGGAACACCTGTAAAACAGTCAGACGCAGAGGCTGTTGCCGCAATCACTCCTTCCGGGGTGGAGGAAGCAATCCGTTCGTTTGAAGGAGAATATGATCAGATTCCTCCGATGTATTCTGCATTAAAAAAAGATGGAAAAAAGCTCTATGAATACGCACGCGCCGGAGTTACCGTGGAACTTGAACCGCGCCGCGTACAGATCTACAGTATCAGTGATCTTATACTGGAGGAAGATGGCAGTTACAGCTTCGACGTGCATTGCTCCAAGGGAACATACATCCGTTCTCTGGTACGAGATATTGGTCGGAAGCTTGGCTGTTATGCTGTTTTGACAGAGCTTTTACGGAAGGAAGTCCATGGTTTTTATGTGCAGGATTCACGGACATTATCAGAGATTGAGGCTCGCCAACAGGAAGGCAGCCTGCAGGACTGGATTCTGCCGGTTGATGCGCTTTTGACAGAATATCGCGCATATTCGGTTCTGGAAGCGGGGAAAAAATATTTGACAAACGGAAACAAATTATCCCCACGTTTGTTTGAGAATATGGGGAACCGGAGGGACAGACGTATCCGGGTTTATATGGATGGGACGTTTGCAGCACTGTATGATTATATAGAGGCTGAAAATATCTATAAGCCATTCAAGATGTTTATATGAGGAAAAAACAGTGGAAAAGCTTGCATACAATGAGACAAATTTAATGGACACAGTTGTTGCACTTGGAAAGTTTGAAGGTGTGCATAAAGGACATATGCTCCTGATTAACAAGGTTTTACAGCTGGCACATGAAGCCGGTAAAAGCTCGGTGGTTTTATCAATTGATATGCCTGGAACGAAACGGATTTTAACGATGCGGGAGCGGGATCTGCTGTTTGATTCACTTGGAATTGATTATAATATCAGCTGCGAGTTCAACAAGAAATTTGCGGCTATGAAACCTGAAACATTTGTGAAGGATGTTCTGGTCGACCGCCTGCATCCGGCCTATATCGTGATTGGAAACGATTTCCATTTTGGCAGGAACAGACAGGGAGATGTTGCGCTGCTTGAGAAATTAGGAGAGCAGTATGGATTCTCTGTGATCGCATATGATAAGCTGAAGGAAGCGGGAATGGTCATCAGCTCTTCTTACATTCGTTCTGAGATTGAAGAAGGAAATATCGGTGGGATAAACCGTTTTCTTGGGAGACCATATTCGATTTCCGGTATTGTGCAGCATGGAAAACAGCTTGGTGCAACTATAGGATTCCCGACAGCGAATCTGCTTCCGGATCCGGACAAGCTGCTTGTCCCAAACGGCGTATATGAGACGTGCGTATGGATTGATGGAAATAAATATCAGGGAGTTACGAATGTAGGAGATAATCCGACAGTAGACGAAGATCATAAAATAAAAATAGAAACACACGTCCTTTCTTTCGATGGAAATCTGTATGGAAAACAGCTAAAATTGGAATTTATCCGGAAAATTCGGAAAGAAATTAAATTTGATGGCATTCAAGCCTTGAAAAATCAGATCAAATCGGATATACTAGAAGTCGCGCACCAGTAGCTCAGTGGATAGAGCAATGGCCTCCGGAGCCATGTGCGGAGGTTCGATTCCTCTCTGGTGCATTTTTACATATTGTTTTTCGAAGGAGGACATATGAGTAAAAAGGGAACTAAAAAAAATAAAGGAATTGCCGGATTGATGTTATTCCTTGGATGGATGATTTTCATTCTATTAGCAGTAGCCTTTTATTTTTACTTCTTTCCGGATCTTGATCTTCGGATATTTCAAAAAGACAAAGCTACGAATACCGATGCGGTACAACAGGAACAGACAGGATTTACATACGAGACGAATGCGAATCTTGACATCAATTCCCTGATTATAGAGTATTATGCGGCATTGGCAGTATGCGATCAGGAGAAGTTGAAGAGCTGCGTGACAGATCCAAGTCAGTTCGATGATATGACGGTTTACCAACAGAGATCAGCTGTAATCAAAGCATATTCGAATGTAAACTGCTATACTTTACCGGGATACACCGAGGATGCGACACTTGTCTATGTGACATGCAATCTGAGTATGGCGAATATTACAAGCGTTCCATTGAATATTAATCAGTTCTATGTTGTGAATACAGCAGATGGATTCAAGATTGATAATTCGGCACATTCACAGGAAGTCACGAATTATATAGAAACACAGAGTCAGACAACGGATATACAGAATCTGTATAGAGCGGTTCAGGATAATGTAAACAGTTGTATTGCGAATGATGCAGCATTTGCTGAATTCTATAATACGATTAGTTCTTCACAGTAGATAAAATAAAGGGCTGTTGCTTACAACAGCCCTATTCTTATATCTGCAAAAGTATTAGAGATCATCCTCGGATTCTTCGTCATCCTCGTCATCCACGGCCCGGATATCAATTCCACGTGGCTGAACCGGAGTGGAGAATACAATCTGTGTCTCTGTATTTCCGTATTTTTGAAGCTGACCGATAAACGTATCAAGTTCCATCGTACTCGGGAAGCATACCTTAATCAACATGGAATATGCGCCGGTTACACAATTACATTCCAAAACATTTGAACACGCCTCAATGAAAGGATAAAATTCCGGCTTTCTCTTCGGATCCAGTGCCATATTAATGAACGCTGTGATATGATAGCCGAGAGAAACCGGTGACACACTTGCATGATATCCCGAGATGATACCGCTTTTCTCTAATCGCTCAATACGGGCAGAGACAGCGGGAGAGGACAGAAATACTTTGCTTGCCAGATGCTTCAATGGATATCTGGCATTTTCCTGCAATAAGTGGAGAATTTTTTTATCAATATTATCCATAATATGCCTCCTTTATATTTTTTCTAAAATTTATAAAGCGATTATACAACTGCAACTGCAAAAATGCAACAATAAAATTAACAAAATTAAGAGGAACACTATGACTAACGAAATTCGATTAAATAAGTATCTTAGCGAAGCCGGGATTTGTTCCCGGAGGGAAGCCGACCGGCTGATTGAAGCAGGTAAGGTAACTGTGGATGGAAACATTGCAGATCTTGGCACACGTGTAGGGACAGAGTCTGTCGTTACCTGCAACGGAAAGCCGGTACATCTGCATACGAAAAAGGTGATCTATGCATACAATAAGCCGATCGGACAGGTCTGTACATCGAAGGATGCTGATCCGGACAGTATCTTCCGGTATGTAGAGTTCCCGGAGCGGGTAAACTATGTAGGACGTCTTGATAAGGATTCGACCGGACTTTTGCTTCTTACAAATGACGGAGATCTGGCAAATGAGATCCAGCGCTCCAGAAACAATCATGAAAAGGAATACCATGTGCGAGTCAACACAGATATCACAGAAGATTTTATTAAGAAGATGTCGGAGGGCGTTGAGATTTTAGATACGGTAACGAAACCATGTAAAGTCAAAAAGACCGGAACGAGAAATTTCTCGATCATATTGACACAGGGATTGAACCGGCAGATCCGGCGGATGTGCGATGCATTGCATGTACGGGTTGTGCACTTAAAGCGTGTCCGAATCATGAATATTCGTCTTGGAAGCTTACGACCGGGTGAGTTTCGGACGCTGACGCGGGACGAAGAACAGGAGCTGCGGAGACTGGTGCAGAAGAGATCGTGACAGGAAAAGGAGAAAATGATGGATGCAAAAACAGAGCGTATGAAAGAATTGGTGGAGCTGTTAAATCAGGCTTCCAAAGCATATTATCAGCAGGATACAGAGATCATGTCCAATCTGGAATATGATGCGTTGTATGATGAGCTTGCGGCGTTAGAGCAGGAGACCGGTCTGATCTTATCCAAAAGCCCGACACAGAATGTCGGTTACGAGATCATCAGTGAGCTGCCGAAGGAACGGCATCTGGCCCCAATGTTATCTTTGGACAAGACAAAAAGTGTTGAGGATCTGGCAGCGTGGCTGGGTGATAAAACAGGAGTCATGTCGTGGAAGATGGATGGACTGACGGTTGTATTGACTTACGAGGATGGCGTGCTTGTGAAGGCAGTCACACGTGGAAACGGCGAGATCGGTGAGGTCATCACGAACAATGCGAAGGTATTTGCGAATCTGCCGAACCAGATCGCGTACAAAGGTCCGCTTACGATTCGTGGCGAGGCGGTCATTACCTATACAGATTTTGAGCGTATC
>USFH01000111.1 GCA_900553925.1 uncultured Clostridium sp. | reverse complement strand
GTACCAAGGGCACCATAACGTGTATGGCTGTCAGAGCCAAGAATCATGGCTCCACATTCTGCAAGCATCTCTCTTGCGAACTGATGAATAACTGCCTGATGAGGTGGTACATAGATTCCGCCATATTTCTTCGCACAGGAAAGACCAAATACATGATCATCCTCGTTGATTGTTCCGCCTACTGCGCACAAAGAGTTGTGACAGTTTGTCAGTACATAAGGAATCGGGAACTCTGTCAGTCCTGATGCTCTTGCTGTCTGGATAATACCGACAAATGTAATATCATGGCTTGTCATCTTATCAAACTTAATTTTAAGCTGTTCCATATTACCCGAAGTGTTGTGTGCTTCGAGAATTCCATATGCCATTGTGTTTTTCGATGCATCCTCTTTGGATGTCTGTACACCCTTTGAGGCAAGTACTGCCTGTGCCTGTCCATCATCCGGAACCAGCTCGGAACCATTTAACAAATATGCACCTGTTTCATAAAGTTTTACCATAATTTCCTCCACACTCTCGTTATTCTTTATTTTGATAAGCTAAAATATAGCTTTCGCTGTCCTTTAATTCTGCTGTTTCGAAATCTTTCACGCCTTTATTCAGAGCAGTGGCAAGCGTATCGCTCTGCTGTGACAGATACTCCGTCTCATCCACAGCCTGTTCATTTACATAATACGTTCCATCCACGTTCTGCACATACGGTCCATCCGTCAACACACCATCCTCATACCGTTTCAGGCAATACTCGTCTCCGGATGTCCGGCTCGATGCCCAAGGAAATGCAACAAATGTGCTGTCACTGCAGAAACTCCGCACCTTCGCATAACCGATATACTGGCATGCGCCGTCGCGATATGTGAATATAAAGCAGCTGACATAGGTGTCATTACGTTCCATATTGTTATAGAAGAACGCCTCCGGTACGCCATCCTGATCTATATCATATAGCAGCATGCTGTCCGGTTTGATATTCTTATATTGATTATCCAGAATCTGAACACCATCCTCTGTCTCGGCAAGAGCCTTCTGAATTTCGGTATCCGCATTTTCCGCAAGCTTCACATATGCTTTCTGCCAATCCTTCGCCATCTGAAGCTTGAATTTCTGAAGGTTCATATCATCCGAATAATACTTTTCAAGCTTCGCCAGCAGATTAAGCGCATTCTGGTTGTCCCCGATCTCGATATAATTATCCAACAGGGAATCATAATAATTCATACCCGTTGTATATGCCAGCCGGTACAGGGAATAGTATTTATCTATGTAGCCCTGATCCAGCGGATCTAACTGCACTGCCTGACAGATACTGATTGCAGTCAGGTAATCTCCCGTATCATATGCGCTCTGTGCTGTATCGTATAGCTGTCTGTACCCTTGCACAACCTGTGTGTTATTCTCAATCACAGCTGCATAGTCCTTAATATCTGCCGCCAGATTGTTGATGATCGCCAGATAGCTGTTCATTGCTTCCTGGGTAATCTCCTGTGCGAGATACTGCTGATATTTCTCGTTCAATACCTCAAGAACAACTTCCTTCTTCGTGTCCGCGTCAAGACGGAGATTGATATTATTGATCGTTTCTTTCGCCCGTACGGTGCCCTCGCTATTGTAGTTCTGGTTTGCGTCGTAGATTTCCTCAATCGCATCCCGGTACTCCATCCGGTTTACAATCGTGTTGTATTTTGTACATATGCTCTTCGTCGCGTCGATACTGTTGATTGCATCAAATGCAGCAACGGTATAAATATAATCCTTCTCTCCGGTCTGATATTCCAGACACACATGCTTTGCGTATGCCGGAAGCATCTCCTGTACCGCCTTCTGACGGCTGCTGTCCAGAGATTCGTAATTCCTCTGCACTTGCGTCCACTGTCCTGCTTCAATACCATCAAACACCTTATATTCATTGTAATATGGCATCAGAAAAATAATGGTTCCACAGGCAACCGCAGCAAGCAGAACAACACAGATAATAATCAATCGATTCCATGTCTTCTTCATTGGTCTGTCACCTCCTGCGTTTCCTCATCCGACGGCACAGCGGTTCCATCCATATCCTGCGTCTGTGCGTCTGTAGAAGTTGCGGGTGTAAATGGCTGTTCTACCCATGTATCAATCAGATCAGAAGGTGTTGCAATCCCCTGCAAAGCAGCCTCCTGTCCTTCATACCTGGAAATATCGCTGTCCGTAGCCAGTCCATCCACCTGAATATTCTTTTCCTTCTCTCCAACCTGCGCATACGACGGTGCAAATACCAGCCTGTATACAATCAGTGATGCCGATCCAATGCCGGCAATCAGGACAAGCAGCATCAGCACGCCAAAGAACTTACGTGCACCTCCTGCTTTCATGCTCTCGAATGTCTCATCATCCACATCCGCATATCTGGCGCGCTTCTTCTCCTGCTTCGCGCGTTCCTTTTCTTCCCGGATCCGGTTCTTTCTCTCCCATTTATTTTCCTCTGCAACATATTCCCCAAACAGCGCAGAAGACTCGCTCTCCGGTTCCTGTTCCGGTGCTTCCGTATCTTGCTCCGGCACTTCCGTATCCTGCTTCGAAGCTTCCGTATCCTGTTCCGGCGCTTCCGTATCTTTCTCCGGTGCTTCCGTATTTTCCTCCGGTGCCTCTGTGTCTTGCTCCAGTGTCTCCGTATCTGCGGTTTCTTCTATATTATCATTATCTTCCACATCCTGTGGCACCGCGCCTTCCGCATCTTCCGTCTCTTCGAACGCTTCGACCGGAATAAGCGCAATGTCATTTTCTTCTTTTTTCTTTCTTCGCATAACAAAACTCCTTTGTTTTTGTTGTGTAAAAGCTTAACATGCTGATTATATCAATTTCGACCAAATTATTCAAGAAAGATTGTTATTTGCCAGCAATTCTGCCAGCAATTTCCTCTGTAGTCTTTACATTTTTCCTTAGAATGGTATAATTATTGTGTTTTTTACTGTATTTATGAGAAATGGAGTGCAATATATGAAGAAGAACATCGAGATCAGATGGCACGGACGTGGAGGTCAAGGTGCCAAAACCGCAGCACTTCTGCTTGCGGACGTTGCTTTCAACACAGGTATGCACGTTCAGGGATTTCCGGAGTATGGTCCGGAACGTATGGGCGCACCGATCACAGCCTACAACCGGATCGGCGAATCCGAGATCCGGGTACATTCCAACATTTACCATCCGGACTATGTGGTTGTCGTGGACGAAACACTGCTTCATTCCGTAGATGTCACAAACGGTCTGAAGGAAGATGGTGCTATCGTAATCAACACCCCGCGTCCGAAGGAGGAGATTCTTCCTTTGCTAAACGGATACAAGGGAAATGTTTACACCATTGATGCACACAAGGTATCAATGGAAACACTCGGGAAATATTTCCCTAACTCCCCGATGCTTGCTGCTATCGTGAAGGTTGCAGACATCATGGATAAAGACGTGTTCTTATCCCAGATGCAGGCATCTTATGAACACAAATTCGCAAAGAAGCCGGAAGTAATCGACGGCAATATGCGCGCACTGAAAATGGCGTTCGAGGAGGTAAAATAAATGTCAAAAGCAACGGATATTTCAAAGATCAACGAGCATAGTCCTTATTATGATATGACACCGGGTAACCAGATCTACGGCGGCGGTGGTTCCCGCAAGTTCTGTACCGGTGAATGGAGAACAAAAACTCCTGTAATCGACTGGGAAAAATGTACACAATGTCTGCTCTGCACACCGGTCTGCCCGGATAGCTGCATCCCGGTCAAGGACGGAAAAAGAGAAGACTTCGACTTAGACCACTGCAAGGGCTGCGGTATCTGCGAGCGCGTCTGCAGTTTCGGAGCAATCACAATGAAGGAGGGAATCTAATATGGCAATTCGTGAAAGAATGTCGGGTAACGAGGCTGTTGCACATGCAATCAAGCAGATCAATCCTGACGTAATGGCTGCATTTCCAATTACACCATCGACAGAGATTCCTCAGATGGTATCGACCTTCATTGCAAATGGTGATATCGACACGGAGTTTATCCCTGTCGAATCCGAGCATAGCTCCATGAGTGCCACCATGGGCGCATGCGCTGCCGGTGCAAGAGCGATCACAGCGACTTCATCCTGTGGTCTCGCCTACATGTGGGAAGTTCTGTATGTTGCCGCTTCCGATCGTCTTCCGATCGTTATGGCGGTTGTAAACCGTGCATTAACCGGCCCGATCAACATCAACTGCGACCACTCTGACAGTATGGGTGCCAGAGATGCCGGCTGGATCCAGATCTATGCGGAGAACAATCAGGAAGCCTACGACAATTATATCCAGGCATTCCGCATTGCCGAGCATCCGGATGTCAAGCTTCCATTTATGGCTTGTCAGGACGGTTTCATCACAAGCCACGCGGTCGAGAATATCTCCCTGATTGAGACTGAGAAGGTAAAGGATTTTGTAGGAAGCTATGAACCGGAAAACTTCCTGTTAAATGCAGATATGCCTATGGCAGTTGGTCCTTATGCGAACTCCCCATTCTATATGGAGACAAAGATGAACCAGCGTATCGCCATGAAGAATGCCAAGAAGGTTATCTTGGAGGTCGCAGAGGAATTCGAGAAGATCTCCGGAAGAAAGTACGGACTTTTCGAGGAGTATCGCATGGACGATGCCGAGTATGTGATCGTCATCATGGGGTCTGCCGCCGGAACAACGAAGGAAGCCGTTGACGAACTTCGTAACCAGGGCATCAAAGCAGGAATGATCAAAGTTCGTGTATTCCGTCCATTCCCAGGCGCCGAATTAGCTGCTGCCCTTGAAAATGCAAAGGGCATCGCCATTATGGATCGTGCCGAGAGCTTCTCCGGATGCGGCGGTCCGCTTGGTTCTGAACTGAAGGCTGCTTTATACGACGCAAAGAACGAATCTACAACGGTCAACTATTTCTACGGTCTTGCCGGAAGAGATTACACCGTAGAAACAGCCTGCGGTATCTATCAGGATCTGATGGATTATGTATCCGGCAAGCAGGAAGCAGAACAGTTCAAGTATATCGGACTTAGAAAGTAACGGAGGGAATCGAGATGGCATTTAATTTTAAAGAAGTAATGAGCAAACCGGAACGTCTCGCTCCGGGACATAGAATGTGTGCAGGCTGCGGCGGAACAATTGCTGTTCGTACAGTCCTGCGTGCCCTGCATGAGGGCGACAAGGCAGTAATCGGAAATGCAACCGGCTGTCTGGAGGTATCCAGCTTCATGTATCCATATACCGCATGGGAGGACAGCTACATGCACAATGCATTTGAAAATGCAGGTGCAACACTTTCCGGTATTGAAACTGCTTACCACGCATTAAAGAAAAAGGGAAAGATCTCCGCGAATTACAAGTTCATCACATTCGGTGGTGACGGCGGTACTTACGATATCGGTCTCCAGTCCCTGTCCGGTGCCATGGAGCGTAATCACGATATGGTATATGTCTGCTATGATAACGGTGCTTACATGAACACCGGTATCCAGCGTTCTTCTGCAACACCAATGTTCGCGGATACAACGACAACTCCAGTTGGTAAGTGTTCCAACGGTAAGATGCAGAACCGGAAGGATCTGGCATCTATCATCGCAAACCATGATATTCCATATGTTGCACAGTCTACCTTCATCGGAACCATGAAGGATCTGTATGAAAAGTCTGAGAAGGCAATCTACACACCGGGTGCAGCATTCTTAAATATCATGTCACCTTGTCCGCGTGGCTGGCGGTATGATACACCGGATATCATGAAGATCTGCAAGCTCGCAGTTGAGACATGCTACTGGCCACTGTTCGAGGTTGTGGAAGGCAAATGGATCTTGAACTACGAGCCTAAGAAGAAGCTTCCAATCGAAGACTTCCTTCGTCCACAGGGCAGATTCAAGCACCTGTTCAAGCCGGAAAACGAGAACCTCCTTGTACAATATCAGGAAGAGGTTGACCGCAGATGGGAAAATCTGCTGTATATGTGTTCGAAGTAGGATATATCTACTAATTCTGCTTTGCTTCAAAAAAATGGTGGTCGATAACAATCGGCCACCATTAATAATTTACGATTCTTTACTTGACAAACTCACTGATCATTTACTTCTTTTTCTGAAATATTCATTTTGGCTGCTATCTCAGATGTACTCATGCCTATTTCAATGCACTTATTTAATACTCCCTGACTTGCGTTACACATCTCTTCCACGCGCCTTTCGATGTCCTCATTGTATGGAATCTGATATTCATTTTCTACAGAATACAGAATACGATGTGATTGTATCTTTCCGGTATTCTTCCTTACATCTTGTACACACCCAAATTGAATAGACTTTTTTGAGATTTTCGTCATATAAAATCTCTTTACAAACGGCTGCCTGTCATGGTACAGTTTCTTTGTTGTCAAGAAGCGCTCGTTCATAGCGTAGTTTGGTAACAATCTATTGATTTTATAATTTTCTATTCGATTCTTCGAATACAAATTATTACCCTTTTGCACGCAAATTTTAATTATTACCCATTAACAAATTTAATTTTACATGTTACATGAAAATTTCCGTTCTATCTTAGAAGGATTTTATGTACACGTCTACTTTTAAGGAGGATAAGCTTATGACGAATGAAACAGTAACCAAAGAACCACAGAATATATTTTACACGAATGTAAATGATCTGGAAGAAGCTATGAAACAGAAGCATCTCTATGCAGACTACATTCTGCTCGATGAGACATGGAAGAAGCGCTTCGATGATTACATGACCGGCAAGAAAACGATGCCGCTTACTTACGATCCGTTCTTCAAATGCATGTTCCATCCGGACCGGCATCCGGACTGGCTGTCGCATCTGCTCAGCGCCATCATTGGAGAAACGGTCACCGTGGAGAGCGTCTTGCCCTCCGAGAACACAGCTATATCAATCGATTCCCTGCTGATCATGGATATCGTTGTTCGGTTAAGCGATGGTTCGCTTGCAAATGTGGAAATCCAGAAAATCCCTTACATGTTCACCGCCGAGCGGATTTCCTGCTACTCATCCGATCTTCTGATGCGTGAATACTCACGTTTGAAGAAGGACAAGAATTTCAAATATTCTGACATGAAGAAGGTTTATACCATTGTTCTGTACGAGAAAACCGAGGGCAATTTTAAGGATCCTATGCTGCAGGGTGCTTATATTCATCACGGTAAAACGCGCTTTGACACGAGACTAAAGCTGAACCTTCTTCAGGAATATTTCCTGATTGCACTTGATGTATTCTGCCAAAACGGATATACTGATGATAAGAATTCAGATGCTTTGGAAACAGAACTTATTGCAACACATAACAATATTCCGGAGACGGGATTC
>USFH01000110.1 GCA_900553925.1 uncultured Clostridium sp. | reverse complement strand
GCCGTATATCAGAGATAGGCTTGCCTTTTATATTTGTTATTTCTATAAATTTTAAACTATAAAATAATAATTTTGCACGGTCCGGAAAATTTATTGCTGTCTTACTGTGTACTGATTAAATCATTCATATTGTACATTCCGGCAGGTTTGTCACTCATAAATTTTGCAGCCTTAATTGCACCGACCGCAAAAACTTCTTTACTGTGAGCGCTGTGCTTTAATTCAATAACTTCATCAGTTCCTGCAAAGATAACTTCATGATCACCTACAATAGTACCGCCGCGAACAGCGTGAATACCTATTTCGGTAGGCTTTCTCTTTCTGCGAACTGCGTGTCTGTCATAGACATATTCAGCCGGATAAGAAAGTGTTTCGTCAATAGCGTCAGCAATAGCAAGAGCAGTACCTGACGGAGCGTCAATTTTTTGATTGTGATGACGTTCAACAATTTCAATATCGAAGTTTCCTTCAAGAAGTTTTGTAGCTTTCTTTGCAAGAGCAATGATAAGATTGATACCAAGACTCATATTCGCGGACTTTAAGATTGCCACCTTCTCAGAACAAAGGGATACCTTATTGAGCTGTTCCGGTGAAAGTCCGGTTGTACAAAGCACAACCGGCACCTGCTTATCTACCGCATAATCAAGCAGCTTATCAACTGCGGCGGCTGCCGCAAAATCTATAATTGCATCTGCTTTAACATCACATGCATTGATATCTGCGAATACCGGATATCCGTTTTCTCTATTATCCACGACATCGATGCCGGCTACGATCTCCACATCCGGATCTTCCTTACAGAGTCCTGTGATGACCTGCCCCATCTTACCGTTACAACCATGCATAATAACACGAATCATTTGTTCTTCCTCCCGGTCTTTCTGTCTGTATTACTGGATTTTTACTCCAAATCCTGTCATTGCCTTCTTCAGCTTCTCTGTATGTTCCGGCTCAAGTTCTGTAAGTGGCATACGAAGATTTCCTTCGCAAAGCCCCATCAATTCTACCGCTTTCTTGACAGGAATTGGATTCACTTCGCAAAACAGTGCATCGCAAAGCGGAATTGCCTTGATTTGGATCTCTCTTGCTCCGACAACATCTCCATCTAAGTACTTCTGTACCATATCGTGTGTCTCCTTCGGAGCTACATTTGCAAGTACAGAGATAACGCCCTTTCCACCGAGGGACATGATTGGCATTACCTGATCATCATTTCCCGAATATACGTCAAGGCATCCATCTGCCAGGCTTACCAGACGTGCAACCTGAGACAGGTTGCCGGTTGCTTCCTTAATTGCAACGATATTCTTCACATTCTTAGCCAGATATACGGCTGTCTCCGGCTGGATGTTCGTACCTGTTCTGCTTGGTACATTGTACATGATAATCGGAAGTGTCACACTGTTCGCAATCGCTGTATAATGTGCGATCAGGCCCTTCTGTGTTGCCTTGTTGTAATATGGTGTTACCACAAGCAGACCATCCACGCCATACTTCTCTGCTTCCTGCGACAGATAAATCGCGGTCTCTGTACAATTCGATCCAGTACCTGCAACAACCGGGATACGCTTGTTGACTACCTCTGCACAGAAACGGATACACTCAAGGTGTTCCTCATGGGATAAGGTTGAAGACTCACCTGTCGTTCCGCATACAACAATACAATCTGTTCCTCCTGCAATCTGATACTCGATCACATCACGAAACTTATCATAATCCACGGAACCATCTTTCTTGAATGGCGTAACGATTGCAACTGCTGAACCTGTAAAAATTGACATCTTTCTCTTCCTCCTAAATTTTATAAGGTATAACCATAAATAAAGCTGGCACCCCCGATAAAGTGCCAGCTTGAATGTCTCAATTCCGGTAGCGCTCCATCTGCATGCTCACAAATGACAGTCATACAATTCTTCATTGCACAACCAGGATTCCAGTGCTTAGACATCTGTCGTCCTTCGGCGGTTTCCCCTTTTCCATGCGATCCACTGTTCTAAGTCATCCCGCAAAGTACTCTTGAATCCCGCACCTCTACTCAATCAAAAATCAAGGATAGTATATCATCGCCATACAAGTCTGTCAATCATTATTCCAAACATTCCATCTTGCTGACCGATACCTCGTATGCGACCTTATTCACTATCTCATCATTTCCTATTTTCTTCTGATATTCCCGGCTCTGGATGCGTCCCCAGATTGCTACATGTTCACCCACCGCAAGCTTGCCGGCGAATCTGGCGTTTCTGCCCCAGCAGATACACGGAATATAATCTGATTTACCATATGCACGATTGACAGCAAGCAGAATATCCGCAATTTCCCTGCCAAGCGGTGTCATACGATAGATTGGTTCCTTGCATATGTAGCCATCGAGATATATCTGATTTGGTTTGTTCTCCTTGTCATCCACCGCCTCAATCACTTCAATCTCGCGGACAAACACGGAGAGAATCAAACGGTTTTTATTCTCCTCATGCTTGTTATAAGAACGAAACTGTCCTTTTGCAAGTACCTTCTCCCCGATGTGGCTTTTTTCCACATCAAACAACCGGTCCGATACCATCAGCGGAATCACATCATGCGCATCTGATAGCCGGCTGACTACCATATCCACCATGTAAAACCCCTCTCCGAATATCTCATGGCTGAACCGGAAATCGGATACGATTTCCCCCGCTACTACCACCTGGTTGTTGTTTAGAATCTTCTCTGTCATATTTTTTCCTCCCTCTTGTCATATCACAGTGCTTTTCTTTCCCCATAAACTGTGAGCTTTTTTATTGTACATTTACAATATATGCGTGCATATATCGTAATATGACTGCAAATTTATTTTTTTGCCAATCGCTGCCGGAGCACCTCGTAGCTGATCACCGCTGTCGATATGGCAGCATTCAGTGACTCTACCTGCCCCTGCATCGGTATGCGTATCAAAGCGTCTGCGCTGGCACTTACCTGCTCTGTCAGGCCATTTCCTTCGTTTCCGATCAGAAATGCACAGCCCCCGGTGAAATCTTCCTCATAAAAATCTGTACCTGACAAATGCGCTCCGTAAATCCGGATTCCATGCGCCTTGGCATCAGCGATTGTACGTGTCAGATCCTGTGTGACATACACCGGCACACGGAAGATCGATCCCATCGTAGACCGGACCACCTTCGGATTATACAGATCAACCGAATCTGCACTCAGTATGATTCCTGTCACACCTGCACCTTCTGCTGTCCGGATGATCGTCCCAAGATTACCCGGATCCTGCAGCCGCTCCACGATCAGCACAAACGGAACCATTCCTTCTGTATAGAGAGACGCCTCTACCATCTGTGGGATACGGACCAATGCAAGTATTCCCTGTGGAGTATTCGTATCTGACATACTCTGAAAAACAGAATCTCTCACAAGCTCCACCGGTACGTGGAAATTCTCTGTCACCGGGCGGAAGCTTTCTTCCATGCTTTCGGCAACATACACCGCCTGCAAAGCCTCCTTCGGAATCTCCCGTACCATACGGATGCCTTCTACAATATAGACACCCATCTCCCGGCGCTTTGATGCAGACTTCATCAATTTTTTAATTTCCTTTATTTTATCATTTGATGCTGACGTAATCAATGTCTATTATCGTCCTTTCTTGTCGACTAAAATTACATTTTCCCCGCCGTACAGTTGTTTTAGCTCTGCAAGGAGTGCTTCGTCCGGAAGCACACGGTACGAATCCGCCAGCTGCTTCACCTTCACACCCGGCTGCTGTTCTTCCGTCTTCGGAGGCTGGATCGCAATCTTAACGACCGTCTGTCCCGCATGGCGCTTGAGAATTCCAAGCAGTTGCACCTCCTGATTGATATAAAGCTGCATTCCCGCGAAACGGATCCACAGTTCTTTGCCTGCCGCTGCCTGATTGCGTCGAAGTTCGTCGAATGTTGTCATACGTGAGAATAACAACTTGCCTCCACGCTCATCAATGGATGCATTTCCTTTGATCAGCAGCTTCGTGTCTTTGACAAGCCGCTCTTTATTCGCCCGGTAATCCCGCGCGAACACGACGACTTCCACAGTTCCGAACATATCCTCTACTGTAAGAAATGCCATCTCATCGCCATTTCTTGTGGTTTTCTTCGTTATTTCAGTCAACATGCCTCCGATTGTATAACCTGCCTTGTCGACTAGCTGATCCTGCTGGTCAAATGCAGCTGCATCGACCTCGCCGTCTGCCAGTTCCTCTGTGTTGACGATGAAGTCTGTTGATTTTGCCGTCGTATATTCCTCCAGAATATCCAGATCATCGTCAAGTGGATGACCACTGACATAGATACCAAGAATTTCCTTCTCTTTTGCAAGCAGATCGTCCTTATCGTATTCTGCGACATCCGGATACTTGACGCGGAAATCAGATTTTTCCTCTTCCCCTAAGAAATCCATCAGGGACAGCTGTCCGGACATCGAATTCTTCTTATCCTTCGCCGCCTGCTCCAAAACCGCCGGATAGGCGATCATCATCTGGTGCCGGTTATATCCGAAGCTGTCAAATGCACCCGCAAGAATAAAGCTTTCGATCGTCCGTTTGTTTGCTTCCTTACCGGACAACCGCCCCACAAAGTCCTCCAGACTGGTGAACGGTCCGTTCGCAACTACTTCCTGGTGAATCACTTCTGTCACACCATCTCCGATACTCTTCAGACCGGAAAGTCCAAACCGGATGCCATCCCCATCCACGAAGAAATCCCCACTTCCTTTGTTGATGTCCGGTGGAAGTATCTTGATTCCCATCGATTTACATGTCTGGATATAACTACTCATCTTCGCAGTATTTTCACGTACGGATGAGATCAAGGCTGCCATATATTCTGCCGGATAATAAATCTTCAGATACGCTGTCTGGTATGTGACAACCGCGTACGCAGACGCATGGGATTTGTTGAACGCATAGTTTGCGAAATCAACCATATCATCGAAGATCTTATTCGCAACCGCTTCCGTAATCCCCCGCTTCACACAGCCCGGCACATGCAGCTCTTCATTTCCATATACAAAGTACTGCCGTTCCTTGTCCATGACATCTGCTTTTTTCTTCGCCATCGCACGGCGCACCAGATCGGAACGTCCCATCGAATAACCGGCAAGCTCCATAACGATCTGCATTACCTGCTCCTGATACACCATACAGCCATATGTGGACTTCAGAATCCGTTCAAGCTGTGGTACATCGTATACAACCTGTTCCGGATGTTCCCGGTTGGCAAGATATTTTGGAATGAAATCCATCGGTCCCGGACGATACAAGGAGATTCCGGCAACCACTTCATCCAGATTTTTCGGCTTCAACTGCTTCATGAAGCTCTTCATCCCAGCACTCTCCAACTGGAACACGCCTTCTGTCTTTCCCGCCGACAAAAGCTCAAATACAGCCGGATCGTTCCGGTCGAGTCTGGAAAGATCCAGCTTCACACCATGTGTCTCTTCGATCCGGTCAAGTGCGTCCTGAATAACTGTCAGATTCCGGAGAGCTAAGAAGTCCATCTTCAAAAGTCCTAATTCTTCCACCGGATCCTTCTCATACTGACAGACGATATTTCCATCGACACTTCGTGCAAGCGGCACATATTCCTCAATCGGCTTCTGGCCGATGATGACCCCCGCCGGATGCACACCGGTATGCCGCTGCAAGCCTTCAAGCTTCATCGCCATATCATATAACTTCTTAATCTCCGGTTCATTCTCGTACATTTCTTTCAAGTCCGGACTTACTTCAAGAGCCTTCGCCAGTGTGACAAGTTTCGCCCCCGGAATCCGGTTTGGAATCGCCTTGGCAACCTTATCACACATGCTGTACGGAAGTGCCATCGCACGGCCGACATCCCGTACACACATCTTCGCTGCCATCGTTCCGAAGGTTACGATCTGCACAACCTTATCCTTGCCATATTTTTCCACTACATAGTCAATGACTTCCTGCCTCCGGTTTACACAGAAGTCAATATCAATATCGGGCATGGATACACGTTCCGGATTCAAAAATCGTTCAAACAGGAGACCATCATGGATCGGCTCCACGTCTGTGATATGCAGACAGTACGATACAATGGATCCCGCTGCCGAACCTCGTCCCGGGCCAACCGGAATTCCCTGTTTCTTCGCGAAATTCACGAAATCCCATACGATCAGAAAATAATCAACAAACCCCATCTGCCGGATCATATCAAGCTCATACTGCAGACGGTTCGAAATCTCCTCTGTGACCTCCGGATAGCGGTTCACCACTTCCTTCTCACATAGCATCTTCAGATAAGAGAACGAATCATAGCCATCCGGTACATCGTATTTCGGCAGCTTCCGCTCTCCGAACACGATATCCACATTGCACATCTCGGCAATCTTGTTCGTATTCTCCAATGCTTCCTTCGCATATGGGAAGAGTGCTTCCATCTCCTCCGGAGATTTGAGATAGAACTGTCCCTTCTCATACCGCATACGGTCTTCATCATTCACCGTCTTACCCGTCTGGATGCAGAGCAGGATATCATGCGCTTCCCAATCCTCTTTGTTGATATAATGGGAGTCGTTTGTCACGACCATCGGAATACCGGTTTCTTTCGATAACCGCATTACCCCCATATTAACCGTCCGCTGATCTGCGATACCATGATCCTGCATCTCCAGATAATAATTGCCCTCTCCAAAGATTGCCAGATGCCGCAGTGCCGCTTCCTTCGCCTTCTCATACTGCTCCTGTCTGAGATCGGTTGCAATCTCTCCCGCGAGACACGCCGAAAGTGCAATAATCCCTTCGTGATACTGCTCTAACACTTCCATATCCACACGTGGTTTATAATAATAGCCCTCGGTATATCCCCGTGTCACGATCTTACACAGGTTATGATATCCCTCGTTATTCTTGGCAAGCAGCACCAGATGGTAATACCGGTTTTCGCCTTTTACCACCTCGCGGTCAAACCGTGACCCCGGTGCCACATAGACCTCACAGCCGATGATCGGCTTGATTCCATTTGCCTTGCACGTCTTATAAAATTCAATTACGCCATACATCGCTCCATGATCCGTGATTGCAAGCGCATCCATGCCGAGTTCCTTCGCACGCGGAACCAGCTCTTTGATCTTGGCGGAGCCATCGAGCAGACTAAACTGCGTATGCACATGTAAATGAGTAAATTTCATCGTTTCTATCCTCTGTTGTAACTACCCCATGTTGAAATGTCTTTAATATTTGTCTCCATACGGGAACAAATACTTGATAAACGGAAGGTACTTCGACAGCTTCTTGCGGCGAAGCGGAATCACCTCATAATTCCTGATATAGTGGAAGGTGTACGCCTCCCCCTTATCGGCAAGCATA
>USFH01000109.1 GCA_900553925.1 uncultured Clostridium sp. | reverse complement strand
TGTGTGGTGTAAATGTCGGCTTGTTCTTTCCTCTTAAAATGCTTGCGATCTCTGATGATAAACGACCTAATGTATGTCCTGTAGCATCTACTACATACCACTTTCTTTCAATGTTTGATGGGCTTGCCATAAAGCTCTTCATTGTGGTGTTCCTCCTTAAAATTATTCGAATTGTCCTGCATCATACCCATGCCTTCAAGCCGAAATGTCCGAAACAGCCTGTCCGCACAGTGCCGAATGCGTACTGTACATTGCTTCAAAAGAGTATTCCGCAAGTCCCGGGGCTATTGGGACGCACTTCACCTGTCTTTTGTCACATTTAGGTATTATATTATACGTGCCCGCGTGTGTCAACGCCTTTTTACCGGAAATGCGGATTTTTGTACAATATTCTTAATTTTCATATAAAATCATCTCAAATCCGGCAATAAATTCTACATATTTCATATGTAATTATATACGCCACATCCTATAAATACTCAATTCCAACCAACTGCAGTCCACACGCTTCCGCTTTCGGTCCTGCTGCCGCGCGGTCCTTCGCATCGAGAATCTCCTTCACATGCTCCGGCGGATACATATTCATCCCACATTTGAGCAATGTACCCATGATGATCCGCACCATATTATATAGGAAACCGGTTCCGCGGATCGTCATGATGATCATCTTGCCCTCTGTGCGGAAGGAGATCTCTGTGACCGTGCGCACCGTGGATTCCACCTGTGTCCGCGGCGTGCAGAATGATTTGAAATCATGTTCGCCAACCAGATATGCCGCTGCCTGCTCCATCTTCGCGATATCAACATGGAAATAACAAAACTTCGAGTAAAGCCGCACAAGCGGATTCGGGAACTTGTCATTCCAGATACGATACTCATACGTTTTGATCGTATCGCAGAACCGCGGGTGAAAATCATCCGCCACCTGACACGATTCCTGAATCCGGATATCGTCCGGCAACCGCTGGTTTAACGCGAAGCTGATCTTCTCCGGCGGAATCCGTGTCTCCGTATCAAAGACCGCCACATTTCCCAGCGCATGCACACCGGAATCCGTCCGGCTTGCGCCAATGATCTTGATATCTTCCTGCAACAGCTTCGACAATTCGCGATTCAGGACTTCCTCGATCGTGATTCCGTTATCCTGAATCTGCCAGCCACAGTAATTGGTGCCGTCATAGGCGACAGTTAATTTGATTCGTTTCATGGAGCGAATCTCCTTTCTCTTTCAAATATCTTATTTCAATTCAAAATACAGTCACATACAATATCTCATTACTTCTATTATAAAATATAAAATCACCTGACTACTATCATAAACGATCTACATCTTGTTACACTAATCATCCCTATGCAAAGCTAAAATTTTATAATTAAGATAATCGACACAACCGTCATCACCAGCATGCACACATACGCGACCACGTCGCGTCTCTCATACACGAGTGGATGCAACTTCGTCCGTCCTTTGCCGCCCGTATAACAACGGCTGTCCATCGCATCCCCTAGATGCCCGGCACGCAATATCGCATTCTGGAACAGTGGCAATATCACCGTCCGCAACTTCTTTAAACGCACGACCGGATTGCCCTTCTTAAAGTCCGCACCGCGCGCCATCTGCGCTTTCATGATCCGGTCTAACTCTCCAAATAATATTGGCACAAACCGGAGCGCGATCGTGATTCCCATTGCCACGCCGCCACTTAGATGCATGCACTTCTCCATGCCATCCGTGAGCCGCGTCGGTGTCGTTGTATACATCAGCAGACTCGACATCAGAATCAAAAGCAGCATGCGCCAGAACACGAATCCTGCCTTAATCAGCCCTTCCTTCGTGACTGTAAGCACACCAAGCTTTACCAGCGTCGTTCCATGCATGGTAAATGCATTTAAGGCACTACAGATCAGTATAAACAAAAATATCCCGCGTGTTCCGCGTATCATCTTGCGCATCGGCACCCGGCTGCACGCCCACACACCAGCAAATACAGCGGTGAGAAACACAAAAAGCGGAAGATTCCGATCCAGCAAAAGCAGGATAATATATACAATTGTAAATCGAATTTTGACACGGGGATCCAGCCGGTGGATCATCGAATCCACGCTGTGATACTGTCCCCATGTGATGTCCTTCATCATGTTCCTACCTCTTTTTAGACATTACGAAATTATCTTCCAACCGCATCCACGATTGCCTGCACGGTCTCCGCAGGCTGTGTATGCTTACACGATACCGGAAGTCCCATGATACGCAGGCGGATGAGTAGCTGCATGCAGACCGGAAGCTCACAGAGTGCTTCGGAGAGTACTTCTCCGGCTGACTTCCGGGTGCTCCTGTCTCCTGTCTGCCCGTGAACCAACTGTCCTGCGTTTTTGTCCCCTGTCTGTCCGGCAGCCGACTGTCCTACGTTTTTCTCTAACGACTGTCCGCCCGTCAGCCCCGAGGGATCATCCCGCGTCACATGTTCCATCTCCCGCAGCCATAACCGGTAGAATATATCCGTAGGTGCACCCTGCTCCACGATTCTTCCATCCTTCAGATAGAGCACCTGCTCTGCGTCCTCCACGACCGCATCCGCATCGTGACTGACCACAACGACTGTAATCCCTGCATCACGGTGTAATGCACGCAGGATCTCCAGCATCTTTTTCTTTCCAACCGGATCAAGCCCTGCCAGCGGTTCATCCAAGATCAGATAATCCGGCTGCATCGCGATTACGCCCGCTAATGCCACACGCCGTTTCTGTCCGCCCGACAGCTTATCCATCGGCAGATCATAGACATCCTGCGGCAGTCCGACAAACTGAATCGCCTCATACGCCCGCTTCTCCGCTTCGACCTCGCTAATACCAACATTCCGCGGTCCAAACACTACATCTTCGTATACATTTTTTGCAAATAACTGCTGCTCCGGATACTGGAAGATAAACCCGATTTTCTTACGCAGTGCCGTAATATCTGCCGAAGCATCCGTCACTTCCACTCCATCCACATAGATGCTTCCATCCGTCGGTGAAATGAGTGCCGGAATCATCTGCAGAAGCGTTGATTTGCCAGCTCCGGATGGTCCGATGATTGCTGTATAGCTGCCCTTCTCGATTGAGCAGGAAACATCGGTCAGTATCGGCTTCTTCCCATATGACAACTTCACCTGTTGAAATACAATCGCCTGTGCCGATGCTTTCGCTTTCTTCCCTGCCGGTGCAGGTTCCATCGTCTTCTCCTTCAGAAATGCATACGGATGTTCCTTGTATATACGATCCGCAATTGCCTCAAGTGAGAACAAATTCTTCGTCCGCACACACCCGCACTTCACTAAAGCATGTGCCAGCTGCACGGTCATCGGCAATTCCAGGCCAAACTCCCGCAGCTTCTCCGGTTGTGAAAAAATCGCTTCCCGGCTGCCCTTCATGGCGAGCCTGCCCTGATGCATC
Organism: uncultured Clostridium sp.; assembly: GCA_900553925.1. Classification (GTDB taxonomy): domain Bacteria; phylum Bacillota; class Clostridia; order Lachnospirales; family Lachnospiraceae; genus Coprococcus_C. The sequence continues at coordinate 3,960 of USFH01000109.1, read as the reverse complement.
ACATAGATCCGGTCCGCCAGCAGAAGCTCCTCCATCAGATGCGTGATCAGAATGATCGTGATTCCCTGCTTCTGCAGTTCCTTCATCAACCGCAGCACATCCCGTCTGGATATCGGATCAAGCATGCTGGTCGCCTCATCGAGCACGATACATCGCGGCTTCATCGCAAGTATCCCTGCAATCGCCACCTTCTGCTTTCCACCGCCGGACAATTCCTCGATCCGCATCGATGCCGCAAGACCTACCTGTGCAAGTGCATTCTCCACCCGCTTCACCAGTTCCTTGTGTGGCACGCCGATATTCTCCGCGCCGAAAGCAACATCCTCTTCCACAACACTTCCGATCAACTGATCGTCAGGATTCTGGAACACCATGCCAACCATCTTACGGATCGGAATGATATTTTCCTCCTGCATCGCATCAAGTCCGCCAATCAGGACCGTACCTTCAATCGGCAACAACAACCGGTTTAAGATCTTGGCAAATGTGCTCTTCCCGCTGCCATTCACCCCCGCTACAACGATAAATTCCCCCTCATCCGCATCAAAATTAATCCCACGGATGGCATTTACCATCTCGGTCAGATTTCCTTCTTCATCCCGGTCAAAATATTCAAATGTAAGATCTCTGATTTTAATCATATTATTCTATGTTCCTGACTAACTTTTCAGTTCAGGCTGTCTGCCTTATAACATATCCATTACTATACCATTTTTTCTGCATATCCCGCAATTTTTTCTCAAAAGAAATATAAAATATTCAAAAAATATATTTGTATATCCATACTACCATAGCAGAATATTTTCATCATTTAAGATTGATTTTTGTCTCTTCTATGCTATAATTTATATGATTTTGACATTATCTGTAAAATGTAGGAAATAACAACAAGTTCAGATTATTTGTCAAGATGATCTGAACTATATTCTTTACACATTGGGAGGGTACATATGGATTTTTCAAATTTTCCAAACATTAACGCACGGATTACTGCCTGGGGCGGTATCAAGCAGACTGCATTTAACAAGAAAAAATACGCAGCCGCTGAAGCGTCATGGAATTTGCTTTCGCCACAGGAGATTGCAATGCTTGACCAGCAGATTCCATACGGTGTGGAAGCGTTCTCATTCGTAGCAACACCGACAGCAATTCTCGTCTATGAGGCGAAGACGGTGCGCGTGATTCCGATTCGCGATATCATGTGGATCTATGGAAATGTGGTTAAACAGACGATGAATTTTATTCCGACAAGCAAATTTCATACCTTATACCTGCTTGCACGAGATGGCGGAACTTATTCACTCGGGCAGATCACAACCGGTGGTTTCTCCAAGAAAGCACCGCTGGACGAAGCGGTCGCCCAACTGCAGAACCTGTTATTTCCTTACAGAAAAGGAATTGTATATGGATATTCCGATGAAATCGCGAACTATTTCCATGGGAACTTCGCCGGAGCTGTCCAGATGGTTGACGCGAAATCTATGGAGCCTTAGACCCGCGTCAGATATTCCATATGCCGGTCTGATTGGCAGCCAATGCAGTCTCACATAACGGATAAAAAAAGGATTAGCTGTATCTATACAGTCAATCCTTTTTCTTTTATATTCATATATTCTCATCAATTATACATCGCCTGTATCGGCAGATTCGGTCAAACCATTCTATTGAATCGTTGTACTCCCTACGAATTCCGTCGTATCATCCAGATAGGTATAACCTTCGCCTGCCTCATACTGAATCAGACATCCGGAATTATAATACTGTGCAAACAATACCTTACCTTCGCCACCGTACACAACGATCACACCCGGACAACCGAACTGTCCGTAGAAGTCGTCACAGTTCATGCTTAACGGTTCGTCCTCGTCTCCATTGAAATTGAAGAACTTATACTCACTGCCGTTCTTAGCATCCAACTCCTCTAATACCTTCTCAGCGAAATAATACTCCAGTTCATTCGCTGCAGTAACACCATTCTTACTCTGATTCTGCGCACGGCTGATCATGTAATTCGTCAGCACCCCGCAAGGCACTGTCCTACCGGTAGAATCCGTATACATCTTGTTCAGATTCATCTCATGCTCTTCCGCATAATCCGAGATCAGACCTGTCTCAACCGCCTGCACGATCGTCCGCAATTCTTCCGTCGCATTCGATGCTCTGGCTTTCTTGATATACCGGATCACAAGCAACCCGATCGTTCCTGCCAGCACCGCCATAATCGCGATTACAATAATCAGCTCTACCAGTGTAAAGCCTGCATTTTCTGAAATGTCTCTTCTCTTCTTCATATCCCTACCCCGCAATACCGAACTTGTAAAACTAAAACCATCATATCATCATATGCGCAGTAAGGCAAACGTATTTCCATAAAATGCACAACAAAAAATTACAATTCTGCACCGATCACGATTCCTTTTGCATCCGTCCCATGTCCAATCTGTCCCGTAACCGCAATTGGCATGTTTTCTCCTGCGTACCGCTTCACAAGCTGCACGATATCCGGCGTACACTGCTTTGCTTCCATCTCCGTAAATGTTCCAAGCAGGATGCCCGCAATCTGCTCAAATGCACCAATCTGCTGCAACTGACTCAGATAGGTTTCCATGCGCGCCACTGTCCCGGATCGGCTCTCCAGAAGCAGAATCTTCCCATGCAGATCCGGCATATATGCCGTCCCAGACAGCTTTAAGAAACAACGGATATTTCCGCCGACAACGATTCCATGCATCTCCGTTCCCTGTACATAATGATAATCAATCCGGTACAGTGCATCACCATCATCGCACAGGACATTCTGTACATCCGCCATCTGTTGTTCCCGCTCGTTGTAGAGCACATTTCGTATCTGATACAACACACCTGTCTGCCCGGTCTTCGTATAGATCGCATTCAATACGGTCGTCAGGTCACTGTATCCCCAGAACTGTTTGTTCGTCTTCGCAATCACACTGTAATCCAGATACGGCAGGATTCCATTCGCGATATCCCCACCGGATATGTCGCAGATTGCGTCAATCGTATCATCCTTATAAAAATCCATCACTGCCTTCGCACGTTCCTCTGCGGTTCCGCTCGCCACGCCGTCACGCGCATACAGAAACGGGCTGAACACACTCTCAATTCCCATATCCGCCAGCGTCCGATGCAATTCCTCTATCTCATTTTCGTATATCCGCTTGATTCCATCCGAGCAACAAACAATTCCAATTTTCTTTGTCATAGTAATTCTCCATGAAAAAATAAACGGGCTGCCTTTCGACAACCCGTCTGGTTTTATATAGATTAAACTAACTCAAGAATAACCTTCATAGCACCGTCACCACGACGCTCGCCAATCTTAACGATACGTGTGTAACCACCCTTGCGGTTAGCATACTTTGCAGCATACTCGTCGAAGAGCTTAGATGTAAGGTCTACCTTCTTTGTAGCAGCTTTCTTTCCTGCAGCATCTGTAGGAACCTCAACTACCGGGTAGAGAACCTTAAGCATCTGACGTCTAGCGTGCAGTCTAGAAGGCTGATCCTTCTTAACTGTCTTCTCAACTTCGTCGTACTGTGTAACCTTCTTACCATCTACAACTTCCTTGATACGCTTGCCATCTTTGTCCTTCTTAGCAACCTTAGCTGTTACCTTGATCTCGTCGAAGTTATCCTTCTCCTTAACAGCCAGTGTGATAAGGTGCTCAGCGATCTTACGAACTTCCTTCGCTCTAGCCTCTGTTGTCTCAATCTTTCCATGATAGAGAAGCTGTGTTACCTGATTACGAAGTAATGCGATTCTCTGATCAGACTTTTTACCAAGTTTTCTATACATTGCCATTTTAATTTTCCTCCTTACCCTTTCGGGTCTTCACCATGCTTACTAATCCTTCAGCTTTGGTGGACATGTCTTAGGGAGGGACCCGCTCGCGGGAGGATTCCCTAAGACCACCTATGTGCTTATTTTTTACTCTTCACC
>USFH01000108.1 GCA_900553925.1 uncultured Clostridium sp. | reverse complement strand
TACATGGAGCTTGCAACGCAGTCTACGGTAGAGCTTGCGAAAACCTACGGCATGGGATTCCAGGCGCAATTGAACGCACAAGTCGCCGAGGTAGAAGGACTTGCCAACGGTACAAACGTCCAGAATCTCGTTTTGGAGAGTTATAACGGCGTTACTCTCGGCAGTGATTCTCCTTATTATACGGATGTCACAGAACTTTTCACTACCGCTTCTGATTATGCAGGTAATGATGTAAACTATTATCTCTATGATGTCAACGGATATTACATCACAAGTTCTGATAGTACAAACACGTCTGACTGGCAGGAACATATGACAACACCCGTAGGGGATATCACCGAAACAGAAATTCTTCCGTGTTCCTCCCTCAATAAGATTGAAAGCATCGATGTTGTATCTCCGATCATTATCAAGAATAAAATTGTCGGACTGATCCGTGCCAATATCAACTCCGAATACTTTGGTTCCTTTATCCCGGAGGATGGATCCGCTTTCATTATGACAGACGATGGCGGCTATCTCTTCACATCTACCGGTCTGACCGGACAACGGGAGCTTGAAACACAGGCATTCAACTGTCTGAACGCCACCGGTAGTTCGGTGCAATACGGACATCTGGAAGCCTCATCCTTCCGAAATATCTATGGATATTGCAAGCTTACAGATTCAGACTGGCTGTATCTGATCAAGCAGCAGGGAACACAATACCAGCAGATTCTTTCCACCCTGCCGGTTACGATGCTCATTACACTTATCATTATTTTAATGATTGCAATCTGGATCAGCCGTATTTTGGCATTGAAATATACGGAACCGCTTTTCACACTGCGCGACAAGATGGCAGATGCTTCCTCCGGCGATCTCGATGTCAAGTGCAGCGTTACATCCGACGATGAATTTGGAGATCTCTCCCGCATGTTCAACAGCATGATGGATATAATATCAAACAACTACAAAGAACTGTCTGCTTCTAAGGCGGCGCTAGAGGTAAATGAGCAGGAATTAAAGAAAAACTATGCTCATATTGAACAGCTTGCTTACCACGACGGATTAACAGGTTTATACAACCGTGTTGCCTTTATGAAATATGCCTATAACATCTTCCACGATGCAAGCGTAAGTGCCGGGAAACACGCAATCTTCTTCATTGATCTGGATAACTTCAAAAACATCAATGATACACTCGGTCACGACTATGGGGATCTTCTGTTGCAGCAAGTATCCGAAAAAATGCTTGCGTGCATCTCCAAGGATGATATTCTGGCACGGAATGGCGGCGATGAATTTCTGATCTTGAAAAACCTTTTTGATACGCAGGACGATCTGGAAAACTTCGCATCACAGCTTGTCAATGTTGTACATCATCCTTTTGTATTAAAGGATGAAACGGCAATGGTATCTATAAGTGTAGGAATTGCAGTCTTTCCAGACAACGGACTCACAATCAGCGAGCTTATCAAGAATGCAGATATTGCCATGTATAACGCCAAGAATTCCGGCAAAAACAGCTATCGTTTCTTCAACAGTTACATGGAAGATGATGTCAACCGCAAGAACGATTTAGTCGAGATTCTCGCTCATGTCATTGAGAAAAATGAAATATATCTGCAATATCAGCCACAGGTCAATGTTGAGAGTGGTCTTGTAACCGGTTTTGAAGCGCTTATGCGTATCGAATCCGAGCTTGTTGGTTTTATCTCACCTGCCGAATTCATACCGATTGCAGAAGAAAGCGGACTTATTAACAGTCTTGGCGAGTGGGCATTGATTGAAGCATGCAATTTTAACCAGGTACTTATCAAGAGTGGTTTTGGGCCATTGCGGGTATCTGTCAATGTCTCAACAACACAGTTAAAGGATTCCCATCTCATAGAGGTGATCCGTTCGATTCCCGAGAAAACAGGCATGAATCTTGAATATCTGGAGATTGAGATTACAGAGAGCGTTCTGATGAACTCTTTCGAACACAATCTGATGCTTATCAATAAGATAAAAGAGCTTGGATGTTCCATCGCATTAGATGACTTCGGAACCGGCTACTCATCCTTCAATTATCTGACGCAGATCCCGATTGATACCTTGAAGATTGACAAATCCTTTATTGACGGTATATGCAGTAACGAAAAAGACCGGTGCATTGTAGATTCCATCATTGATCTGGCACATAAGATGAATATCTCTGTTGTAGCGGAAGGCGTCGAGGATAATAACCAGTTACAAATCCTGCAGAGTCAATTCTGCGATACCCTGCAAGGCTTCCTCTTCTCAAAGCCTTTAAGCTCCACAGATTTTATCGAGCTTTTAAACAGACACAAGAAGCTCCACGATTAAATTTCAATCAATAACAAAACCTGCCGGTATATGATAATAACGGCAGGTTTTTGCTGTCTTTCGCTTTTATCGTCTTATTTTTTCTTTTTTCTGTTTCCCACTATCGCCATTCCTATCCCAAGCAATGCTGTCGAAGCAATTAACAAGACAAGGAAAATATGGCTGTCATCACCGGTTTTTACAGTCGTCCTGGTTTCTTGTGCCGGCATCACCTCTGTAATCTCCTCATAGGTACCGGCTACCGCTGTATTCGGCACCGGCGTTTCTGTTGTACTCACCAACGTTTCTGTTGTACTCTCCGACGTTGTAGTCCCTGGTTTGACCGGCTTTTCCGGTATCTGAATTGTTTGTTTTTTGTCCTCTATATCCGTATGTTTTGCGACTGTCTCGCCGGGATATGCCGTATCTTCCATATATTCAAAGAATACAATCTCTGAATCATACAATTCCTCGGATAATAAAATATCATATCCGACCTCGATCTGCGCATCCGTCTGTGTCGCTTCGAAGGTTACACTTTCACTGATATATTGTTTTTTGTCAAGAGATGCACCCGTTTCCTTCCAATGCGGTTCTCCATATATTATATATGTATGTCCGATCTCCAGGTTTTCGAGTGTAACTATATCCATACAGGATACCAAAGCACCAATCTCCAAAGGTTCATCCATTTCATATATAGACGCCTTTGTCCGGATTAAAGGGAAAGCATAATTTACCAGATTCCCCAGACTGACCTGTTTATTATGTTCCTTAATTTCAACGATCTGCTTCTCGAGTGTTTTGTATTTATTCCTGTTTGCATCACAACGGAGCTCTTCGATTGTATATATTCCGAATGGCAGCGCGCCCTTTTCGTCATCCGGATCCACAGATCCAAACCAGATTCCCGTCTGTGGTTCTCCGGTATTTGTGTCCTTCGTGTGCGCAATATAGGATGCACTTGTCGAGAAGTATCCATCCTTATCTGTCCACACAATATGGGATTCTCCCTTATCATCCGTAATCATAAATTTAATATCAGCAAGCGGTGTTCCATCTTCTGTGACTTTCCGGAATTCAAGATCTCCCCGCCGCACATCCTCGATTACTGTTACAAGCTGCTCTGTAGACAATTCTGCAAGTGAATCTCCCGGCGTGATCTTCTTCACATATACTGTTTCGTCAATTACATATGGCTCAGGTGCTTCTGATTCCTGTATGGTAAGAGTTCCTGCCGGCATCACATAATTTCCATCTGCATCTGTAAAAAGCGCATCCCCTTCTACAAACCATGCAGCATCCTTGCTGTAATGGATTTCCCCATGTATATCGGTCTGAAAAATCCATGTTCTTGATGCCTGCTTTCCTTTTTGTGCGGGATCCTCATCCATACATATTTTGTAATATTTGAATATATACTTTGCTCCCTGTACTGCCTTATGATCCTCACCATATTTTCGCAGGACAAGATCTGCATCTGCATAGACCGGTTCATCTGTAGCAGAAAGATTCAGCGGATTGATTCCTGCAGCTGTCACTTCGAACCATTGTGGTGATAGATTCAGCTGCATGCCGGCATTCGTCTTTGTCTCCTGTAGCATGTACCACCCAATCGGAAGTTCCATCGTTTTCGTTCCAACACAGGAACTGTCATATTGATCCGAAGCGACCGAACCATCTCCGGCTTTGTCGAGCACGAACACTCCAACCGGCTTTGAAATATCAATCTGATTATTGCCGGAGACAGCATACACCGTATATTCAATTCCTTCAAAGGTGTAATTTTCATTTTGTTCAATCAGCGGCAGATGGTTATCTGTCACACTTTTTTTCAGGGTCACCTTTCCAAATTTTGGCTGTTCCGGTCCTAACACCTTCTGATCCATATAACCGTTTAGTCCAAGATCAATCGGATTTCCATACTGGTCTCTCGGAAGTCCTAATGTTGTTCTTGTACCAGCCATGATCTGCGTTTCATACACGTGTTCATCCAACAACCAGCCGCCATGGACAGGTGGATTGATTTCCCTTACATAATAAGTTCCCGGGGCAAACTTTACTTCTGTTCCATGTCCATCCGGCTGTGTTCTTGCATTTGCCGATATATTATCTATCGCAAGCTGCCCATCCGCAGCAGGCTCAATATAACAATACCCTTGAACATTGCTCAATGTCTCTGCATCATGCCTGCTTGAAAATACACCATAATTAGCTCCACCAATGTCATACGCCTGCGGATTGCCCCGATAGATATTCTCATCGTAATTCTTACATACCCTGATTGTTCCCGGCTGTACTTTCTTTTGATACCGGTATACAATCATTCCGGAACATTCCTTTCTTGTATCGACAGCATTATCAATATAATACGCAGCACGCAGACTATCCCAGCCGGAACTATACAGATGACTGATAAGAGCAGATCCTCCGCCGGAAATACCGCAGTGCACATAATTATCCAGCTTCTTATTCACAAAACAGACGACATCCCCTGCATTCGTCAGACTATCGAATATCGCATCATATTGTGCCTCTGTCTGATTCTCCGGAAAACACACTGCATTTGCATAGACACATCTCCAGTTTTCATTTTCCGAAAGTGCTTTGGATATCTGCGACACAAGCGTCGAACCGGACACAAGAGCTTCCGTCCCATAATAGCCACTCAACGCACGGGATGCGTAGATGGCACACTGATTATTTACATTCGATCCACTCCCACGTGAGATTGAATGCACCGCATATGCAACAAATGCATTAGATGTATCCGGTGCTTTATAATAGCGGTCGGAAACTGCACTCATTACAGTCATCTGTGCTTCATCGAGGATCTGTCCCGTATCTTCACCTTCCGATACTGCGCTGTCCTCATCCTGTACTACAGCATCCGTCCATGTGGCATCTCCAATCGTTGCAATTTGTTCCCACGAGAAGCGATCTCCGGATGCAAACGGAAGTATATAACATTGCATCACAAGAAACGTCACGATTGCATACGCAATTCCCTGACGAATGCCTTTTTTCATTTTCAAAATCTTCTTGATTTTCTTCGCATAATTAAACATATTCAATTCCTCCATACCTGTCATATATGCAGAAATCTGATGAAACCATATGTCTATCGCGAACTGAAAAAACGATATAATTGTGTGTTTAAAAAAGAGTATGGTAACTGTACCATACTCTTAAAAGTCCTGTCAATTCAATTTCCGAAGTTCACTTATTTTTCACAATCTGTTCGAGACTCCACAAATCCCTTAAAATGTAATATCCTTCTTACCTGTAATCAGGCGGGCACCATTTACGATCATCGTCACACCTGCACCAACTCCGACAAGAATTGTCACAATTCCAATAACCAGATTGCTGATTCCGATTGTATTGAGCTTATGATATAACTTCTCCATGCTTTAGACCTCCCATACTTGCAAATAAAACTATTTTACTCCATACTGCTCATAATATGCGTCAATCGCTGCCTTCAAGGTGTCATCAATCACGACCTTTCCCTTGTAAGGCTTGTTGTACAGATGCTCTACCACCTCTGCCATCGTTACGATTGCAGTCGTCTTTAATCCATAGTTTTCTTCGATCTCCATCAGTGCACTCTTCTCGCCCTGACCACGCTCCATACGGTCAACCGATACAACAAGACCGAGCACATCGACATCGCCCTGCGCCTTCACGATCGGAAGTGTCTCCTGAATCGAAGTACCTGCAGTTGTTACATCCTCGATGATCACAACCTTGTCACCATCGTTGATCGGACTTCCAAGCAGGATTCCCTTATCCCCGTGGTCCTTGATTTCCTTACGGTTTGAACAGTAACGGATGTCTGCATCATACTTGTTGGCAATCGCCATTGTTGTAGCTACGGAAAGCGGGATTCCCTTATATGCCGGTCCAAACAGCACATCAAAATCAAAGCCGAACTTGTCCTTGATTGCCTCCGCATAATACTCACCCAGACGTGCCAACTGGGAACCTGTTCTGTAAAAACCTGTATTTACAAAAAATGGTGTCTTTCTTCCGCTCTTTGTCACGAAATCACCAAACTTCAATACGTTACAATCGATCATAAATTCAATAAATTGCTCTTTATACTGTTCCATGTTGTATAAATCCTCCTGTTTTTCGGGCTGTCGGCAGCAACAAACGACATTCACGCATGTAGATTCATGTCTGCCATAGATTTCTCTATACGCCACATAATTGTATATATTCTAGCATAGTTACCTGTTTGTTTCAATCAGTTTTGCGCAATCATAAACGGGGAATTTTCACTTCTATCGCAGATGTACTCAGCGATTCCGTTCATTCTTCTCGCGCGACTGCAGTACAAGCTCATATACCTTTGGATGGCGTTCTTTCAGATGTGCATCGAGTACATGTCTGCGCTCCTTGAAACGCTCTGCAAGCTCCGGATGATTCTTTGCAATCCGGTCATGCACCTGTTTTCTATGTTCCTCAATCTGCATCGCAAGGGTATGTTCATCCTTACCGGATATATTGACAATCTCCTTCAGATGTTCCTCCAGGTGTTCCAGCCACTCATCTTCGTCAAGCTCCTCCATATGCGCCCATCGTCCATGTAGCAGATCCTCGATATCCCCACTTTCTTTTAGATGCGCAATCTGCTTTTCAATCTGACGCTCGATCTGTTTTTCCGCATCGGAGCCAAACGCCCACACGAATTCCTGCACCCGGTTATCCGCCCGCTTTCTTGATGCACTGCGCTCCTCATTATCCACGCCATCCTCCAGCGGATATGGACGGTTGATTCCCATATCCTTCAATGCGATATGGATGGTTCTGCGCACGCACCCCTCCTCAATCAGATATCCGAGTCCAAGCTTCCTTAACTGTTCGTTCACATCCGAAATATGTTCTGTCATATAGAACCGGATGCCCTTTTCTTTCAATGACTGATGCAGACGCTTCAGGCAGTCTGCCGCAGTAATATCCAGACTTCCGATTCCGCCCGCATCAAGGATTACAGCTTTCGTATCCGGTTTTATATGATCCTCAATATCATTTTTCAGCACCTGCACATTTGCAAAGAACAGATTGCTGCTGAACCTGTAAACAAGCACACCGGACAGTGCGTGAATCTGGCTGCTCTCCTTCAGATCCCGGAAATGCT
>USFH01000107.1 GCA_900553925.1 uncultured Clostridium sp. | reverse complement strand
ATGAAAAGTGGCTCATGTTTAATGCAAAATTCAGTAGTGCAGATGAGGTATATGAATCTATTTATAAGCAGGCAAAGTCGTCAATATATGTCGTTGATAATTATATTGGATTAAGAACGCTGGTACATCTTAAAAATTCTCCTATGGGAGAAAATATTACTTTGTTCAGCGATAATGTTGGGAATAATAAACTTCACAATATAGAATTTACGGATTTTTGCAAGGAGTATCCATCCATAAAAATATCATTGAAAAAGACTGGCGGTATATTCCATGATCGTTTTATAGTGTTGGATTATGGAACTGCTGATGAAAGGGTTTTCTTATGTGGTGCTTCATCAAAGGATGCTGGAGCGCGAATAACCAGTATTGTTGAAGATTATGGAATATCTAAATATGCTCCGGTGATTGCCACGCTATTAAAAAATCCTGCTTTGATTTTACCACAATAGTTGAAAGCAAAATATTGTATATTTGTAGTATTATCTGCATCATTTTAGTATAATATACCTTAAGATAGCGAAGCATCACTACGTCTGGTATGAATGCATATATGATATTGGTTATCAGGATATTGTGTTTTAGGGGCAAAATGAATCATGAACTACGAAAACATTTTACAATTTAAGGGAACATGGCGTGTGTATCAGGCACGGGTGCTGGATCGGGCGGAGCATTATGTGCGGGATGGCAAGATCCATATCGTGGCGGCTCCGGGTTCGGGAAAGACCACACTTGGAATTGAACTGATACGCAGGCTGCAGGGAACGGCACTCGTGCTTGTGCCTACCATTACGATCCGGGAGCAGTGGATCGCACGGATTAAAGAAGCATTCTTGTGTGATGGTGTGGACGCGGAAGCGTATCTGTCACAAAGCCTCAAAAATCCGCGTGCAATCACAGTGACTACATATCAGGCATTGCACAGTGCCATGACGCAGATACAGGATGGAGAAGAGGATTATCAGGGATTTTCTCTGTTTCAGGTCTTGCAGGATGCAAAGGTAGATACGCTTTGTCTCGACGAATGCCATCATCTGCGAAGCGAGTGGTGGAAATCGCTGGAAAGCTTGAAGGAGAAGCTAATCGATGTGACAACAATCGCACTTACAGCGACACCACCATATGATTCGACACCTGCCATGTGGAACCGTTATATTGCGATGTGCGGCGAGATTGATGAGGAGATCACGACACCGGAGCTGGTGAAGGAGGGAAGTCTCTGCCCGCATCAGGATTATGTGTATTTCAATTATCCGACGAAGCAGGAAGAAGCGGAAGTGATGCGGTATATGCAGGCACATCCGGACTGTGAGGAGTTAGATCCGGAGATAGAGAAGCATCTGACGAATTCCCTTGGGAAGATCGAAAGCATCCGCCAGATTACACAGCATGAATATGCATCACTTCATGGAAGGCTGCATATGCTGATCCTTACGGATTATATACGGAAGGAACATGAAAAATCAATCGGTAACCGGGAAGCAGATGTGAATCTGCTCGGGGTGCTGCCACTCTTTGAGAATCTTCGGCGGGATGCGCAGGATATGTGGTCGGACATGCGGCTTGGTGTGTTATGTGGAAGCATTATTGTGATACCAGCCGGGGCGAAGGATGCACTATTAAAAACTGTGGGTGATGCAGGCACGGTGACATTCTCGAAGCTTGGAAGTCTGCCGGAGACTGAGTATGTGAAGGTATCTGCGGTTGGTGATTCACATTTCCTGATACCGGCGGTGACACAGTTGTTTGCAGATGGATATATACAGGTGTTGATCGGTACAAAATCACTGCTTGGCGAAGGCTGGGATTCCCCGTGCATCAATTCCCTGATCCTTGCAAGTACGGTCGGCTCGTTTATGCTCAGTAACCAGATGCGTGGCAGAGCCATTCGCACATGGAGCAGGGAACCGGATAAGACAAGCAATATCTGGCATCTGGTTTGCTTAAAACCGTGGTATGAGAGTTCGTTAGGAACCAAACCGGAGACGAGCGAGGATTACCGGATGCTCACCAGACGAATGGAACATTTCCTAGGTCTGCACTACACGGAGAATGTGATTGAAAATGGGCTTGCACGTCTGTCGATCATACAGAAACCATTTACAAAGGCGAATGTAGCGAACATGAATGCGACGATGCTCGCCTTATCTAAGGAGCGGAGCCGCTTGCGGGAGCGTTGGAACCGTTCGCTTACGATCTATCCGAAGATGGAGGTCGTGACAGAGGTAAAAGTGCGGGATAAAGCGGTGCCAAGGGCTGCGTTTCATGATGCGGTAGCAAAGATGATATTCTCGATATTCCTGTTGTGTGCTGCGTGGTATATGGCGGCGCAGACAGGTGCGAAAACCGGGAGTGCGTGGCTTGGAACGCTAGCCGGAATATTTACGCTGGCGGGACTGGGGATGCTTTCATACTGCTTCCCGAAGATGTTTATGCTTGGAAGTCCGTACGAACGGTTGAAGACATTTGGCAGGGGAATCCGGAAAGCACTGGAGAAGCAGAAGCTTTTGGATATGCCGGACAGTAAGGTCGTGACGGAGACGCCGGAAGCGTATAAACATGTCGTATATCTGCAGGGCGGAAGCGGAAGAGATGGCGCGCTTTTTTCCCGGTGTGTGAATGAGTTTTTTGCACCGGTTGAGAATCAGAAATACATCTTAGTCAAGCATGGAAGACAAAGAGGCAATGACCGTTTCTTTGCAGTGCCGGATTGTTTTTCAGCGAAGAAGGAACAGGCAGAGCAGTTTACAGAGTGCATGCGCCCATATATCGGTGCATATGATTGTGTTTATACGCGGGCAGGACAGGGGAATGTTTTGCTGCAGGAGGCACAGAAGGCTGCCTATGCGAATCAGGAAGCACGCTGCAGTATGCGGCGGAAAGTAACAGGAAGAAAGTAGAAAGTTAAGGGGAGCGATATCTTTCGGTATCGCTCCCTTTATTAATGTGACAGTGGGACATTCTTCGAGACAGAAGAATCGTCCCTGATTGGAATTACCATATTTTCAAAGGCATGCCGCATCTTCGGATGCCGGATGAGAAAATGAATCGCGGGTGTTTTATTCTTGGATACAAGAATCCATTTCCCTTCGTGAATGCAGATCTGGATGTTCCGAAATGCAGAGGCCGTATTTTCAACAATATGATAGTTGAAATTTTGCTGTTGGTAAGCAAGTGCCAGTTTCCAGTGTTCTGTGTAATCTTCCCAACGGTAAAGCACATCCTTCTCATAAAATAAACCGGAGAGCGGGAGCAGCATTGGTGACTGATCAAATTCCTGTTTGGTAAGCACAGGGATTTCTTCTGTGATGGAACTATGCGATAAAATCGTAGCTGCAAGCTCCTTCTGCCTTGAAACATATTGCCGGATTTGTTCCTGTTCCACCTGCGGAATCTGATTGTGACATAAAATACGGTCAAGTAGATCTTCGCTTAACGTATGCAACGAAAGGGCAGATAAAATATAATATCTTGCGCCTTCTTTTTTTGTGTCTTCATCCAGAAAGAAGTTGTATGCCTGTGCGTGCTCGGAGCGATAGATTTCCATGAGTGGTGTTGCTTTGGATAAGAGTTGTTCGGCACGTTTCTTGTAGTAAGCAACCTCACTTTTGTTTTTGGTCAGATAATATTTCCCTTCGGAGTGATAGCCATTGATCGCTTCTCCGGTCAGTGCCACGTTGCCGGATACCTTTAAAAGGCTGGAAAAAATAGTTCCCTGTACGCTTTTCAGGTAGTAGGGGGATATCTGACCGGACATATACATTGGAATCCAGCTTTCTAATCCAAGCATCATGTCATCAAAGGAACGGTCAATGTTATGGATCTGGTTTAAATGAAGTCCTTTTTTGAGCATCATCGCCATACCGAACATCCATTTTTTAGGAAATTCCGGATCTTTTGCCATCTCACTCATTGGCATATCGCTATACATTGTGACGGGTTCTGTGGACTTGGAGAGCACAGTCGCCTTTAAGAATGCAAGCTCACTGTCCATCATTTCCTGCAGACCAAAATAGCTTTTGGAGGTAGGAAGCTGAAATGGAACGGATGGTACTTTCAATTCATCGAAATGGATGGCGCAGATGTATTCATCGAGATTGAAATCATCCATCTTATGAAGAAAACTCGTCATCTGGTCTTTGGAATGGTTGGAGCCGTTTGCCAGCCAATCCGAAAGCTGAGTCTGGTAATGATTCAGATCCTGTAACTCTTCCAGACTGCATCCGATCAAGTCGGCAATCAATGCTTTTTTGGATGTATCCTGGTATCGGCGTGCGACGAAATGGGAGACTCCGGAGATAAATTGCTGTGGGTTTGCAGGCTGCCGCTGGCCATTCCGGATGCGCGAGATATAAGATGCGTCGTAGTTTATATATTTGGCAAGCTCGGAAATATTCACAGGCAGGATTGATAGCAGTGTGTTCAGGTTTTTCTGAAGATTATCGATATCCGGGTTTTTGCTTTTGACATAGGGGAGAAAGGAGTCTGTGACAGTCTGGATTGTGAATTCAGATAAGCCTTTTTCCCCGGCAATACGAACAATACCAGTTACCAGATTTGCAAGGTTATCAGAATCTGCTTCAGGAACGCGGTCACCGGAACGATATCTGCTGATGGTAGCTGCCGAAAGACCAGAGCGTTCGGAGAGCATTTTTGCTGTGCAGTCCAATTGTTCAATATATTCCGCGAGTTTCTCTTGAAAGGTCATAATTTTCTCCTCCTCTATAATAAATGATTATATATACTATACAACAAAGGCCGGTAATTACAATACAGATGTTTCCGGATAGACATTGACTGTATGGAAATATTAAGCATAAATATCTGGAAAGTTGTTATAATCGTATCACATTAAATAGCGAGGAGGGTTTTCAATGAAAAGGGAAAAAACAAAAATCAGATGGTTGACTGCACTAGTGGTGATGGCAATGTTTGTGGCAATCCTGCCATGCAGAGTATATGCGGAGGAAGATGGCAGTTCCGGAGGTACAGATCCGTCTGCTCCTAAGGTAAATAATACCTACACACATACGTATCATACAAATGTAAAAATCACAGCGAATGTGACTGAAATTAGGCATGATGGCAGCAATAGTTTAACAAGTGAAACGCAGGTGCAAAAAGAAAGCGGATTTATAGAAGGAAGTGTGAGTTCGGAAACGGTACAGGCGATGATCACAAGCTTAAAAAATGAGATCAGAAATCAATATAATCAGGCATATTCGAAAGAAACAGTCACCTCAACAAAATTGATACTTGATCATTTTGAAAGTGCAAATATTGTAACCGATGCGCGTGGTGATACTATAACGGATACAGAGGATCTCAAGAAGATTTTGGCTGGAGATATTGTAAATTTGGAAGAAAAATATGGTCAGATTACAAAAAATTTAGATGAGCATGAATATCAGGTGTATGAACTGGAGTATAACTTGACACTTTATGATGAAGAAACAGAGATTCCGAATGTCGATATCGAGAATGTCTGGTTCAACTATCAGCCGGGAGATGTTCCGAAAGCATCTGCCACCAAACTGGATCCGTTTTGTGATAAGTATGACATCGAATATGAGTATTGGGAATGCATGGAACAGACGGAACAGGGGTTAGTACCGACAGCATTATGGTTTTCCGATGAGTCAAAGAACAACGCACTTGCAGCAGATAAAAGGCTTACAAGCTTTGAGGAAGGCAAATCCTACATGTATAGTATATCTTTGAAAGCAAGGGATGGTTATAAATTTGCATCGAATTGTACTATGATGGTAAATGGCAGTTTAGTCAATGCAAAAAATGTAACGGTCAGTGGATCAACGATGTTTGTTGTTGCAATTAATTTCATTGAACCATCAAAACCGGTACAGCTAAAGAAGATTGATCAGATTGAGCTTAATGGTGCAACCGTTAGTTTTAAAGCCGGAGATAAGCCGGTATTTACAGGGAAAGTACCGGATGGCGTACCATATATTTATCAGTGCGAATGGTGGCTTTGTGGAGATGCAGGCGTGAATTCTGCGGAATTTTGGGATAAAAGCTTTACTGAACACATTACGGAATTTGAAGCCGGAAAGAAGTATGAATATGGTGCATATTTCAAGGCGGCGGAAGGATATTGCTTCACGTCAGATACGAAATTAAAGATAAATGGTACAGAATACACCTATCATTTACGTGAAGGGGACCCGGAGCTGGAAAATCCGGACGAGATGCATACGTTATGGATGATTATAGGGTTGACGATGACGCCAGGGGAAACTTCTGCACAATATGAAGTCCTTGAAGGCGCAAATGGTTCCTGGACACAGAATACAAATGGAACGCTGAAGGTGCGTGCAAATGGAGATTTTTCAAAGTTTACAGGCGTTAAAGTCGATGGCACACCGGTTGATGCAAAGAATTATACAGCAGTTTCAGGGTCAACGATCGTTACACTGAAACCGGAGTATCTGCGGACGTTGTCCGAGGGATCCCATACACTGACATTTATCTATGTGGATGGTGAATGCAGTACAAAATTTGCAGTAAAAGCAGCAGCGAAGCAGGCGGATGTGACACCACCGGAAACAGCTGTCAAAACACCAAACCAGAGCAAGCCTGTTGACCAGACAACTCTGAAAAGCCCAAAGACTGGCGATGCAGCATCTCCAGTTGTGTGGATGATAGTTCTGCTTGCAACCGGAGTGATGGCAGGTGTACTTGTATGTTTGTCTGGAAGAAACGAAAATTAGAAATAACAAATAAATCTGCAAAAAACCATGGTAAAGCGGTGCTTTCTACCATGGTTTTTTAATGTGATGTTTCTCTTATCAATCTGCTGCCCGATGGTTGAGATAGGGATAATTGCCTCAGATGCAATTGGCGAATCGTCAAAACCGACAATGCGGTATTCATCAGGAAGAAATCTGTATTTTCGCATAATAAGGTTTAAGAGTATATTGGCATGTGCGTCATTTGCCATAGATATTCCCTTTCTTAAGCCGGAATAATCAAACCTGGACGCGAAATTAAGAGTCAGCATGAGAAATGAGATCAGTAAGCTTCACAGAAATCTAGGAAGTACAACGATTTATGTCACACATGACCAGGTGGAAGCCTTGACTATGGCAGACCGGATTGTTATTATGAAAGCAGGCGTGGTACAGCAGGTTGGAAAACCGATGGAATTATATGATCATCCGGTCAATAAGTTTGTTGCTGGATTCATTGGATCACCGCAAATGAATTTCTATGATGTTACAATCGGTTGAATAATAGGAGGACTTTGAATGAGTAAATTAAAGAAAGCGGAAGAGTTTGTAAATGTTCATAGAGTCAAAAAAGAACAATTCCCGGCGTTTCATGTAACACCGCCGTGTGGGTGGATGAATGACCCAAATGGTTTTTCTTCTTATCATGGAAAAATTCATTTGTTCTATCAGTTCCATCCATATAATGAGGCGTGGGGACCGATGCATTGGGGACATTCGGAGACAACAGATTTTGTAAAATGGACTGAACTTCCCATCGCACTTGCACCAGAC
>USFH01000106.1 GCA_900553925.1 uncultured Clostridium sp. | reverse complement strand
CGGAACCGGTGTTCATATTCTTTATATCGAAGCCCGATCTGTGCACGCAATTTCTCCTGATACTGCGCAAGCTTCTCTTTGTTCTTCTCAAGCTTTGCCTTCGGATTCAGTACCGCCAGCTGCTGCATATACATCTGCAGCTTTGTGGATTTTTCCCGCATACGCCCCTGCATCCGCAGACGCATTTCCCTCTCATAGGAATCCAGACGCGCCTGATAATTGTTCTTTTTATTCGCAACGTGATAACTCATCGTCCGCAGCTGAAGCTGAAGTGTGCGCAAAATATCATCAATTAACGGAACGGCTGCAGTCGCTGCTGCCGTCGGTGTCTCCACACGCAGATCCGCTGCATCATCTGCCAGCGACGTATCCCCTTCATGTCCGGTTCCGGATATGACAGGCGTCTTCGCCTCGTAGATTGCACGGACAACGGCCTCGTCGTCAAACACTTCCAGATCTTCTCTCGATCCACCACCTCGTCCGATGATAATCGTATCCACGCCCATCGCATCAAGACGGCGGATTCCCTGCACGATCAGCTCCCGCGCATTTTCTCCCTGTGCTCTCGCATCGCAGACGATCATCTGCACATACGGGTTCCGTCTGTGCGATACACTCATAATATCTTTGTACGCATTCGTACCTATCGATATCACGACACCAACCTTCCGTGGATATTTCGGGATTGGCTTCTTAATCGCTGTATCGAAGATACCTTCCTGACCAAGTCTGCGTTTTAACTCTGTATAGGCTTCGCCATGCCAGCCGCGTTCTTCCCGCTTCTGCACCATAACCGCATTGACACTATACTCACTCTTGACATCGTAAATGGAACAGTTTCCCCTTACAATCAGAATATCACCCTGATTGATCGGCGGAAGCTTCAGTTTCTCCACGACGCTCCTCCAGACATTCACCTTGATAATACCCTTATAGCCGGCGGGGCCGTTCTGTCCTTCCGGTGCCGTGCAGTCTTTGAGCGTAATATACAAATGTCCGGTCGGGCCTTTGCTGAGACTGGATACTTCGCCCTCTAAACAGACGTTCTTCAACAGGTAATCCTGTTTAATAATATTGCCAATATAAGTGTTTACTTCGCTGACAGAAAGAATTTTCTTTCCATTTTCTACTCTCATGGTTCCTCAACCTTTGCCAATACCGCATTGATAAATCCGCTTGCATCCGGATTACAGTATTTCTTCGCAAGTTCTACTGCCTCATTGATTGCCACGCGGAATGGGACTTCCTCGTCATAAAGCATCTCGTAGACTGCCAGACGCAGGATAGCAAGCTCCGGCTTGCCCAGTCTGCCGATCTGCCATCCATCAGAGATCTCACTGATCTTCGCGTCCAGTTCCGGCAGCATCGCAAGGATCTTTCTTGACTTTGTCTCTATATAGGCAATGTCTTCTTCCTTCGCATGTCCGGCTTCCGCCACCACGATATCGTCCGGATCTTCCTCCGGCTTCTCAATCTGATCCACAGTAAAATGAATCTGTTCTTCCATCTCTTCCTGATCGTTAAACGCCGCTTTAAATACAATCTGGAAAATATTCTCTCGAATTCCTCTTCTTGTCATAATTAACCGCCTTATTCTTTCGTCATCTTAATGCCGGATACAACAACATTTACAACACGTACATGCAGACCTGTCATATTCTCGATTGCCTGTTTTACCTTCTCCTGTACGCCCTCTGATACCTTCTTGATGCTGGTGCCATACTCAACTTCAAGCGACAAATCAACAGACACATTTCCATCTGCGATCTCAACCTTGACACCATTCGCCAAATTCTTCTTACCAAGCTTTGCTACCAGCTCCTTCGAGATATTCCCGGTGAGTTTTGATACACCTTCTACTTCGATTGCCGCGATTCCGGCGATCGATGCTACAACACCATCTGCAATACTGATCTTACCAATCTTTTCTTCTTCATTTATCATATCGCTCATAGTTGCCTCCTTTACGCACATCGCGAATTTATTTCTTTGCATACATGAAAATATTATACCCAATTTATGTATAATATGCAACAAAAAAAGCCCCGCATCCACGCAGGGCTTCCGCCGTTTCCTATTGCGCCAGTGTAATTACAATCTGTTCCACCGTGCATCCGGTCTTTCTTGTCACAACATCTTCTACCTGGGCTCTTTTTGCATCCGGCAGCTCCGTGCAGTTTAACACAACATCCACGGTATCCCCGCCGATAGAAACAATCGCATCACCAAATCCCTTCGCTGCAAGAATCGACTCTGCTTCCTGTTCCTTCTCCGCATCCTCCGTCAGCTTCACATATGCATCCGTCGCTGAAGCAACTGCCTGCGTATCCATGCCATCCCCATTGATGATTTCCAGCAAGGTCTCCTTGTTCTGACTCCGGTTCTGCTCACGATTCAGTTTGATTGATACGAAATTATTCGCAGCATTCGCGGAAGTAAGCACCGCCTGCCCGATTTTTTCCTCCGATGAATTCAACTCCATATACTCATCCTCACCCATTTCAGACACCGTCACTTCTCCATTCGGCAGCTGCACATCCGTCTGTGTATGTATCTGATCTTCCGCAAATGCAGACTCTGTCTGTCCTCCATCTCCGGACTTTAAATCCAGCTGTTTGTTCCCGGCGAAGTTAATGTATCCTGCCACTCCAAGCAGTACTGTGAGTGCCCCAATAATAATCTGGTTTCGTTTCATGGTTTTTTTCTTCATAAAAACCTCCTTATTTTTTTACCAGAACCGCCACCTTATGTGCCGGCAGATCAAAAAGCGCGCATACCGCCAAGGTAATATCTGCTATCGTGGTACCTGTGACCGCTTCCTTTTTAATCGTGATCAACACGCCCGTGATCGACTCTTTGCCTCCTGAGCCATAATACGTCTGTGTACGATCCCCTGCATAGATCAAAACATCAACCATGTCCGCACCATAGGTATCCGCAAGCAGTGTCCGCAGACGTTCCTCATACGAAACGGTTGTATCCTCCGATGCTACGGATCCACCCGTTGCTGTCCCTGCTGCCTTCTGCGGCATCGCAATCACAAGCAGCAATATACCGCATAACACAACCAGTATTACCTTGTTCCATTTTTCATTTTTCTTAAATTTCCACTCCATATTCTCACCGTCTTACTACATATATACGAGCATCCTCCAGATTATAGACATCCGAAATGTATTTTTTTATTTCTTTTTCCATTTCCGCTGTTGCCCTTGCCTCGCTTATGTAAATCGTGCATTGCAACAGCGTTCCATCGGTATCTGTTATGATTGCAACATCCTCGACCGGATAATCTCCCAATTCTTCTTTCAAGCCATCCCGGATACCCATACCATAATAATCCGTGATACTTCCACCGACTCCCGCTATGGACTCCTGTTTTTCCACATGCTCAATCTCATACAGAAGCTCCTGCAGATCCCCGCTTCCGAACTCGAAAAGGAATTTTATCGGACTTGCAAGCAACACGATCACAACAAGCCCGATGAAATACCGGATATATTGCTTATATTGATTCGACGGCGCCATATGCGTCACAATCGTTGCAAGCAACAGATAAAAAATCAGGCTTTTCATCCAGCCAAACAGCATAGCTACCCTCCTGTTCCGTTCGTTGCCCCCGACATGATTGCGAGGGTTATGATAAATAAGACAAGTGCACTTGCCAGTGCCTGCATCAGCATCCCGATTCCATTTGCAAGCGCTGTCGTGCCATCCACATATCTCCTGTCTCCCATCGGCTGGATCAATGCCGTTGTAATCCTGACCGTAAACATTAATAAAAAAAGCTTGATGACCGGGATCACGCAGACACCCGACAAAATCAGGATTCCAGCGATACCAATACTGTTTTTTATGATCATGCCACAGGCAAGATATGTGCCGGCAAGAACCGAAACCACGCTGCCCGGAATCGCTGTCAGGGCACGGTTCACCGCTGTTTTCCCGATTCTGTCCATCTGCGGCTCCAACAAGCCCTTGATTACATTCAGTCCGATCACAACCACGATGATCGTCCGCAGGATCCATTTGATCAGGCTCTGCACAAGCTCACACAGTTTTGAGAAGCTGTCCTCTTTTTGCAGGTTATTCACAAGTGCCACGATCACATAGAATTCAATCAGTGGCAGCACAAGCCGGATGATCACCGCCTGTATGAGCCAGATTCCGACCAGAACCAGATTGTACGTACCTCCCGCAGTCGCTGCATGTCCGACAAACTGCAACACAAGCAGGAATGCCGGCACTAACAGCCGTACCGCAACCAGCACCTTGTCGAGTGCAGCAAGCGCAATCGCATAAGCCATCGAAAAAGAAGTCAGCAGCATGGACGTCATAAGCATATAGGTGATGTAAAATCCATTTTCGCTGATAAATCCCCCTGCAAAGGAATTCGACAGATTCACGAAGATGCTTCCGATCAGGACAATCCCAACAAGTTCTAAGAGCAGTCCTTTGTTCTGCGACAACTCTCCGAAGAAAACATTACTGATTGTTGTAAGCAGCGCGGCTAACACCGATTTATTGTCACCCTCCACCTGTCTTCTCACCATCTCTGTCAGCGGCATGGATGTCTGGATTCCCTCTTGCTGCAAGGCACGCTCTACCTCATCCAGATTCAGTTCATCGAAGATGGAATTATAGATAGAGGTTGTCATCTGAGAATCGTCCGGCTCCTGCGTGGCTTCTGATAGTTCCTGCGCCCGCGCAGCCGGTGTACAGACATGTGTAAAAAGAAAAATGGCCAGTACCGCTACCAGCCATCTGCAAGTGAAATATGTAGTTGTATGTGTAGTCCGCAGGCTCATTTGGCGGGTTCCTCCATCAATCGATCAACGACAGTACCGTCTGCACAACCTGCATAAAAACCGGAAGCGACACAACCAGCATCGTAAGCTTTCCAAGCAGTTCAATCTGGGATGCAACCGCACTGTATCCGGCATCCTTGCTGATACTCGCTGCAAACTCACAGATATAGGCAATCCCAATCAGCTTGACCAGGATCACAAGATACGTGCTGTCCATCCGGATCTTGTCCGTCAACGTCCGGATTCCGGAAAGCATGACACGCATCCGCGACACGCAGACAAACAACAACACAATGCACACCGCCACACTGATAAATGTACTGTACTCCGGATTCCTGGATTTTAAGGATAAAGCCAGAATCACTGCCACGATTGTAAATACCATCGTCACTCCCAGATTCATATTCCGCCTCCTTAAAATCCAAACAACGTGTTGATATCCTGAAACAACTGATTGACATAAGGAATAATCCATGTCAATACGATAATCAGACCTGCAAGGCTCACCAGATACGCCTGATCGTCCCTGCCCGAATGCTTTAATACCTGATTGATGAGTGCCACGACAATTCCGACGGCTGCAATTTTGAAGATCAACTGAATCGTCATTTTCATTCCCCTGCATCTGTTAAATCAAGATTATAATCAGCAACACACCTGCGACACTTCCAACCGCAAGCGATACCCGTATACGGTCCTTCGACTCTGTCTCAAGCTCCCGGATATGTCGTCCCAGATCTGCCTGCAGCAACGCCAGTCCTTCCTCCTGTGCCTGTACATCCAGATATCCGATAGTCTGTCCCAGGTTATATATATATTCCATATCTTCTTGTTTTAGACCGGAACTTTCGTACAGCCTGTCTGCATGCTTCCTCCAGATCTGATCAAAATCGGCAGCCACTTCCGTATAAGAATATGCCTGTCCCTGCTGCGCCTCCATGAGTGCCTGGGAAAGTTCTGACAACCAAGCGGCATATGGCTGGCGGCATTTTTTTGCAACACGGACAAATACCTGTGCCAGAATATCTCTCCGGTATCGAAGCTCCGCTGTGGCAACGGAAAGCACACGTGCATATTCCTGCATTTCCTTCACGCGACGGCGAATTGCCATCGCGCGAAGAATCCCCATAGCCACGCAGCCACCAAGCACACAGATGATTCCGATCAATTTGCAACCGACAGTGAACCAATGTATAACTCATTACCCCTCTCGTCAAAGATCGATTCAACCGTTCCGATCCCTGCGCTCCGTCCAAGTACGATGTAGCGTTCGAACACCTTCTCCTCTACCAGCTTCCGAAGCACCGGGCGCGTGCGGATATCGTCGATGGAATCTCCATGGATTGTCGCCAGAATCCCACAGCCACAATTGATGACATACGAGATTGCATCGATATCCTCCCGGCTTCCGATTTCATCCACCGCAATCACCTTCGGACTCATTGACCGAAGCAGCATCAACATCCCTTCCGCCTTCGGACATCCATCTAAGATATCCGTGCGAAGCCCAACATCATTTTGCGGAATTCCCATGTAGCAGGCGGCAAGCTCCGAACGCTCATCCACCACGCCGACATTCATCCCTCTGCAATAACTGTTCCCATCCGATATCAGCCGCACCAGATCCCGCAGGATTGTTGTCTTCCCGCACCCCGGAGGCGATATGATCAGCGTATGCAGAAGCCTGCCGTCCTTAATCACATACGGAAGCAGGCAGGCCGCACAGCCCTTAATCTGATGGGATACCCGAATATTAATAAACGATATATGTTTCACGTTTCTTACTCTCCCATGCTCCAATACAACCTGACCGGCAACGCCCACGCGATGTCCGCCACACACTGTCACAAACCCCTGTCTCACTTCATCCTCATATGCATACAACGAGTAATCGGTCACTGCATCGATAATCCCCCGGATATCATCCGCAGTTACACGATATGCTTTTTTTCGATCGAGTGTCAGTCCCCCACAATTCTGCACAAAATATTCTCCCTGCACAAAAACCAGTATCAACGGCTCGCAAATCCGGAACCGAAGCTCTATCAGGGAGTTATAATCTATGTCAATCTGATTGATTATGTACCGAATACAAGTGGGGAGTAATTTCAAGATTTCATTTCTCACAGCATTCACCCCTACCATATATATATGCGGGATGCGGAATTATATGATTGGAAATTATAAAAAAAGCACGTCCCAAACGGAACGTGCCTTTGATCATTCTGATTCAATTCGTAATTTTTAAATTACTTTGCTCTTGAGAGATACTTTCCTGTACGTGTATCGATCTTGATAATCTCACCCTGGTTGATAAACAGAGGAACATTCAATGTTGCACCTGTCTCAACTGTACATGGCTTTGTAGCATTTGTAGCTGTATTTCCTGCTACACCCGGCTCACACTCTGTAATCTCAAGCTCTACAAAATCAGGACCTTCTACTGCGAATACATTTCCTTCGTAGATAGAGATCTTACATGTCATGCCTTCCTTAACAAACTTCATAGCGTCACCAACTACGCTCTCATCGACAGGAATCATCTCGAATGTCTCCTGATCCATGAAGTAATACAGGTTACCATCTCTGTAAGAGTAATCCATATCCTTACGCTCGATATATGCAGAATCGAACTTTGCTGTAGGGTTGAAACTTGTCTCTCTGATTGCACCTGTGATAATATTCTTATACTTTGTACGAACGAATGCAGCACCCTTACC
>USFH01000105.1 GCA_900553925.1 uncultured Clostridium sp. | reverse complement strand
TTGGAAAAGAGTACAGAATTTCTGAGGATGATTTAATTGCATTTGAGAATGCCAGAAAAACAATCCCAGTAAAGTAATGATACCACAACACCTGTCCAATAAAACGGACAGTAAGCAGAAGGAAGTGAGAAGATGACGTATCCTAAACAAGTAATGAAAATGTCGGAGCTTCAAAAGATGGGTTTTCCGCGTGATTTCTTACTCTATGCGTACCGCAGGAAGGGGCAGAATTATGCTCGGAAGGCCACACCGGCGATAAACAGTCCTATCCTGTTTGACACGGAAGAGTTTGAAAAGTGGCGGCTCAGAACAACGGGAGCAGGGAGGTGAGAACATTGGACAGACTGTCAAAAATCATCATGGCAGTGGGTGGAATCATATCAGCCATGGCAATGTGTTGTCTGGACAGTGAGGGCGTGTATATGTATTACGCCGGAGCGGTGTGCATCATGGGCGGGTTCGTGATTGGTGCCGGGTATGGGCTGCTACAGTTGAGCAGGCGCAGGCAGGAAAAGCGAGAAGCGTATTTTTACATGGTTCACAGGCAGGACTGGCTGGATGTGGAGTTTATCGGAATTGAGGACAAAAAAATAGCACCCTGAACTTTGGCGAGCGACAGGTGCTATTCAACAGGGAAATACATAGTATTTCTGCGTTTATTGTAACACAAAAGCAATATTTTGGAAAGTGTGAGACAGATGTTTTTTAGAAAATGTAAAACATGCGGACATCCGATGGACGCCGGAGAAGGTCAAAACGGTATGTGTGAGGATTGCGTATCTGGTGACACAGAACAGCGGCGCCGCAGGGAAATGTTAGACCGGATGATTCGGTCAACGGACTATAAACAGATGGAAATGGAGGAATTTTTGAAGTGAAAGTCAGATTATGTAATAAAGATGTGTGCAATCTCGTGGATATGCTGCGAGAGTTGCCGGAAACATTGGAAAATCTCGGAGTTGTGGGCGATGCGTCAATTACGGTTGGTAAAGCCGGAGATATTAACGGGGTTTTTGAAGTCAGCCCTACGACAAGTCTTCACCTTACAATTGAAGATGGCGGTGATAAGGGAGCGTGGCAGTATGTCGATGATTGAGATGGCACCGGACAGAACGGACTACGAAGAACGGGACAGGGAGCAGGAAGTGTGGCTGCAACGGCGTCCGGTGTGCGTTCGCTGTGGTGAGCTTATACAGGAAGAATACGCAGCACAGATTAACGGAGTTTTCTATTGTGATGACTGTCTGGATGATATGAAAGTTTATATCGGGGATTTGGAGGAATAAAAGATGGAGAGTACGTTATTACAGGCGAATGAAATAAGCTGTAGAATACAGCAGATTTCAGAAAAAGGATTATCGTTACTGCTGTACGTTACATCAAGAGATGGTCAGAAACGACTGGATGAAAAATATGGTCCTCTTGGATGGCAGGATAAATACGAAGTTATTGACGGTGATTTGTATTGCATTATTTCTGCCTGGGATGCAGAGAAACAGATGTGGATAGCCAAAGAGGATGTTGGAACGGCATCGTACACGGCAAAAGAAAAAGGACGGGCTTCGGACGCATTTAAAAGGGCTTGCGTTAAGCATGGAATAGGCAGGGAGCTTTATACAGCGCCATTTATCTGGATTAGTGCGAATGATGCCGGTATTAAGACGGACAGCAATGGAAAAGCCACAACTAAGAAAAAGTTTAGTGTCAATCTTATTACATACACTTCGGATGGCAAGATAGATGAATTAGAAATTGTTGACCAGGATATGAACATTGTGTTCAAACAGTATGCTTCGCAAAAAATTGATGATATCAAATACAAAGTGCTGATTGAAAAATTGGGTGAGGCAAAGGTTACGATGGACGAGGTTGTGGAACTGTTTCATGTAAATACCTTGCAGGAGATGGACATTAATCAGTGGAACAGATGTATGAGGAAGTTGGAAGTGACAATTGCTTCAAAAGCTGGGAAAAAGGATGATGAGTGATGCACACGCTTGTGGACATTAAAAGCTATCGAGAAAATAAGAATGGCACGGACCTCGTGATATCCATTCTGGATATGCAACTGGGTGATATGATTCGGAGAAAGCGCATCCAGAACGCAGAAATACGGTTTGACGATGGACGGCACATATCAGCCGAACAGCGGAAGAAAGCCTATGCAACCATCCGGGACATAGCTTTACATACCGGATATCCGCCGGAAGAGATGAAGGAGCTCCTTAAGTGGCAGCACATGATTCGGACCGGAGATGCACCGTTTAGCCTTTCTAACTGTTCAATGGACACAGCCCGGGAATTTATCAATACAATACTCGAGTTCGCACTAGAGTGGGGTGTGCCGCTTACAGCAGATGCAATAGAGCGTACAGACGATATAGGAAGGTACCTCTATTACTGCATCATGAAAAAGAAGTGTGCTATATGCGGCAGGGACGGCGAAATTCATCATGAAGATGCTATCGGCATGGGAAATGATAGAACCAGGATTGATGATTCCAATTACAAGAAAATCTGTCTCTGCCGCGAGCATCACACAATAGCGCATCAGATGGGAGTTGTCCGGTTCCGGCAGATGTATAAAGTCTACGGAATTGTAGTGAAAGATATGGGTTGAAACACCTGCCTGCGGGCGAAAGAAACTATCGTGCGGATTTCATAATATATCACGAATTGAAAGCCATGTTACCTCCCGGTTGGTTCCGGGAGGGGAAGGGAGAAGAAAATTGAAAGAATTACAGATTACAGAATATAGCGATATGAGGGTACTGACAACACAGCAGATTGCGGAAGCGTATGGAACTGATGCAAAAGTAATTTCATATAATTTTAATCATAATAAAGAGCGTTATGTTGAGGGAAAACATTTTATTTGTTTAACAGGGGATGAACTTAGGGCATTTCGTGAAAATCACGATTTGCCATGTAATCTTAACAAAGTGTACCTCTGGACAAAGAAGGGCGCTTTTCTCCATGCAAAATCCTTAAACACGGATATCGCGTGGGAAGTATATGACCGCCTGGTTGATTCCTATTTTGACCATAGCAACTTGCTGGATGGAATGTCACCGGAGCTGAAAGCAACACTGATTGTAGATAAGCGTGTGACCAAGGTGGAACACCGGATTGACCACATCGAAAATGATATGCCGCTGTTCGGTGTAGAATCAGACGAATTATCAGCCCACGTAAGACGCAAAGGGGTGGAACTGCTTGGTGGAAAGAAGTCAGAAGCATACAGGGACAGCACAATACATAAGCGTGTGTTTTCGGATATTTACAACCAGTTAAGACGTGAATTCGGCATCTACGATAGCGAAGGGAAGATGAAAAGCTATAAGGCATTGAAGCGCAAAGACCTTGCAGATGCGCATGATTTCGTGGATTGTTACACACTTCCTTCATATCTGGCAGAGCAGATAAATGATTGCAACGCACAGATTAGAATGGGCGGTGACGTGGATGGAGTATAAATTTACAATACCTTTAAAACCAATCACAAAGAAGAACAGCCAGCGGATTATCAAGGACAAAGCAGGGCATCCGCGAATAATCCAGTCCGCCGCATATATGAAGTATGAAAAGCAGTGTGCTGGATATATGCCGGATATTGAAACAATTGAGTGCAAGGTGAATGTGAAAGCAGTTTATTATATGCCGAACAACCGGAGGGTTGACCTCACGAATCTGCATGAGGCATTGCACGATATTCTGGTGCATTACAAGGTGCTAAAGGATGATAACTATAAAATCATTGTTTCCACGGATGGCAGCTATGTGGATGTAGATAAGTGGCATCCGCGCACAGAAGTGATGATAACAGAGCTGGAAACGGGGTGATGGCTTGTCAGATAAAGACACTTTTATCATGTATGCAGAATATCTCAGACATGTGAAAAAACTTAGCATGGAGCAGAGAGGAGCGTTATTTACTGCGATTTTGTGTTATACAGCGGGGGAATCTGTACCAGAGCTTGACCCGGTGACAGATATGATTTTCGGAGTAATCCAAGAGAGAATAGACCGTGATACAGACCTTTATCTGGAAAAGGTTGAGAAGCGCAGGGAAGCCGGAAAACTTGGTGGCAGACCGAAAGCAAATGCTTCTGATGAAAACCAAGCAAAAGCAAAAAAAGCAAATGGTTTTTCTGAAAAGCAAAATAACCCTGATAATGATAATGTACTTGATAATGTACCTGTTATTAAAAAAGAGAGTATAGAGAAAAGCTCCCGCTTTTCCCCACCCACACGACAGGATGTTGCAGAGTATTGTGCAGAGAAAGGCTTTAGTGACCTTGATGTAGAGAGATTTGTTGATTATTACACTTCTAACGGGTGGATGGTGGGTAAAAGCAAAATGAAAGACTGGAAGGCTGCGGTTAGGAACTGGGCGCGGGCAGGCAAAGCCCCCAAACCCAATAATACCAGAGGGAATAAGTTCACTAACTTTGACCAGCGCCAGTATGACTATGATGCTATGGAGCGGGCACTGCTAGGGGCAGAGAAAGGATGATGTTATGCACAGAGACAGTAAATTGCGGTAATAAAGCGTATTATATACGCGAAAGCGTAGCGAAACACTGTAGCATATGTGAAATTAATAGGTCGGTATTCCTTACCAGAGAGGAAGCCGAAGCCAAGCTGAAAGAAATGGAGGGCACAAATGGAGAATAGATATTTGCACCGTGGAAAGCGGATTGATAATGGAGAATGGGTGGAAGGTAGTCTTGTTACCGGAGTATTTTTTCGGTTAGGACAGGAAATTCCGTACATGTTTTGCCCTAATCTTGCCGATTATGATTGCTTTGAGGATTTTTCGGAAGAAAATGGGATATTTGAGGTAGACCCATTTACCATCTGCCAGTGCACCGCAATGCCTGATAAGAACAAAAAGCTGGTGTTTGAACATGATATAGTATGGGATTCTGACGAAAGAGCTTTTTACGAGATAATCTGGAATCAAGAGGATATGTGTTGGAATGTTGAAGATGCAGACGGTCACAAATCTAAGTTTGAAGAATGCTATGGAAGCACAATTGAAGTTAATGGTAACAGATTTGATAATCCGGAACTGTTGGAGGTGTAGATATGACGGAGAATGAAGCGATTGAAGAATTAAAATATGATTGTAACGAAATCGGAAAAGCAATTCCATGTGATACATCATGGGGGAAATCTTTTGAAAATGCTTATGCAATGGCAATAAACGCACTGGAAGAGGTACAGCAGTACCGGGCAATCGGCACACTGGAAGAATTAATAACAGCTATGAAATATGTTCGACTGGCCAAAGCACATAGAACAGTCGGAAGGGCAATTGAGGAATGTGCAAAATATGAAGAAATAGGCACACCGGAAGAGTGCCGGGCGGCTGTGGAGAAGCAGACAGCGAAGAAAGTGAAATCAATATCCCAGGTAAAAGACGGAGACAGCTATGTCGGTCTTATAGGGAGATGTCCTTGCTGTGGAGACATATTGGAATAGGATGCCGTATATTGTGATTGCGGTCAGAGATTAGATTGGGGGACGAGCGATGAGATTGATTGATGCGGATGCGCTGAAAAAACAAATACATTGTGCATATTCGGATGATTTAGAGATACTGGAAAAAATAGATGCGCAGCCGACCGCCTACGATCCGGACAAGGTTGTGGAGCAGTTGGAAAAATTGAAGAAAGCAGAGCAGGACAGACCAGATGATTGCGACGAGGATGGATGCGGAGACGGCGAACAGATCTACGATGATGGGAGAAGTCAGGGAAGATATGAAGCATTTGGCAAAGCAATCCAGATTGTGAAAGGTGGTGGAGTAGATGCCAATTAAACCGATTTTATTCAACAAACAAATTAGTACCGAAATGGTGAGGGCAATTCTGGACGGAAGGAAGACTTGCACAAGGCGAATTTGCAAAGATGCCAATGAGTGTACTGTGCCGGATATGGAATTTTACAATGCCGACAAGAGAACTTATGCAGTACATAACTTTGCAGATAAGGAGCAGATGGAACAGTTAAGCATAGCAGAAAGAACTTGTCCTATTTGTCCGGGCGATATCCTGTATGTCCGAGAAACATGGAAAAAGGCACCGAACGGATACTATTACTACGAAGATTGGCAGAAAGATGATATAGCCGATGTTACTAAATGGAAACCATCAATTCATATGCCGAAAGAAGCGGCACGTATCTGGCTTAAGGTTACGGATGTGAGGGTAGAGCGGTTGCAAGAGATCACGGAAGTGCAAGCACAAGCTGAAGGATGCAATAGCGGATTGCTTACCGGGGCGTGTACCGCAAGAGGACAATTTGAAGACTTGTGGAACTCCATCATCAAGAAATCCGACATTGACCGCTACGGTTGGGATGCTAATCCTTGGGCATGGGTGATCGAGTTTGAGCGGTGCGAGAAGCCGAAAACATAGTGGAGGTGTTGAATTATGAGGATATTAAAAATTCACAAACGTATTGAAGTGGATAAATCCATTGGTAATATGCGGATAACATCATTGCATTATAGCAGACCTATTGAAAATTCAAGCAAATGGGAGAATTACACGGAAATAAGCTGTTGGTATGACAATGATTGTGAAAACTGCCCTATGGGGTGGGAAACAAGAAGCTACGAGGGAGAATGTGACGATTGTGGTTGTCTATTTGATTACGATTTTAGAGTTCCTATATGGAAATGCATGTTGCCAAGATGGATAAAAAATATAATTGCTAAGTCAGCATTAAGGAGGTTTGAAGATGTCTAAAGCAGTATTAGTTATGGATGAAATGCCGGAAGATTGCACCATGTGTAAGTTTTGGAACTCAAAAGATGACGAGTGTTATGCAACTGGCGTTGAAAAGTTTTCATTAAATAGTGAAGAAGCAAAGCCAGATTGGTGTCCACTTCGGGAACTTCCCGAGAAAATGAAAGTTTGCGGAAGATATCCGCAGCCGGACAGGATTGCACCGTCATATAAAGTGGGTTGGAATGCCTGCTTAGATGAAATTTTAAAGTAATACAGAAAAGGAGCGGAGCTTCCCGGGAAGATGCGCATCGACTCCTTTTGAAAGAATGAAACAAATAGACGGCCAGATAGGTCTTTTCGATGTAAAACCTGTCAATGAAAAGAATGAGTGCCTTGGAGAGCCATGTACGCACTGTGATGTAGAATGGTGTTCCGTTAAATGTTTTATACGCCGCGGCTATATCCGCGACATGCTTTACGGTTTTACAAAAGACAGCGAGGGAAAGCCGTTGCGGAGAAACGTTGAAAGTAGAGTCTGTAAAGAGACAAGATTTGATTAAAGAAAGGAGCAAAACCAGCGCATAAAGGATATCCGGTTTCAAAAAGAACATGAGAATAGCACTAATTGATGTTGACGGACACAACTTTCCAAATCTTCCATTGATGAAACTGTCAGCATGGCATAAACATCAGGGAGATAATGTTGAGTGGTATGATCCACTGACGGCGTGGATGAACCCGCCGGACAAGGTATACATGAGTAAAGTGTTTACCTTTACCCCAGATTATCCGCATCCGGTATGTGGTGGGGAGATAATAAGAGGTGGAACTGGAT
>USFH01000104.1 GCA_900553925.1 uncultured Clostridium sp. | reverse complement strand
CCTAATTCCTAGTGGATTACTAGAAATAATATGCGAAAAGTACTATTTTATATGCTAAAAGCGGGCATACGGGAGTTTTTCGCAGAAAGTGAGGAAATTATGAGAAAAGAAAGAAGATGGAAAAAGGTCCTGTCAGCACTGGTGCTCGCAGCTGCGATGGGAGTTACGGCTGTTGGATGTGGAACTTCCGGCGGCAATACAGGCAGTCAGCCGCAGGGGGAAAATGCGGCGGCAACAGAGACAGCAGAGGTTTCGGATGATATTGTAAATATCGGTGTGACCAATACACTTGGAACGTTAAATCCGCTTTTGATGGATGGCGGAGAGACCAATAAATATGCGACCAGCCTGATGTTTCTTCCACTGGTAGAATTAAATTCGAATCTGGAATTTGAGGGAGAAATCGCGGATTCTGTTACGACGGAAGATAACAAAAATTTTATCGTGCATATCGATGAGAAAGCAACCTGGTCAGACGGGGAGAAGATCACGGCAGATGATGTCGTATATACGGCACTGCGTCTGACATCCCCGGTCATTGGCAATACGTCCATGATGTATTATGTGTTTGAAGGTGTCGGTGATGACGGATTTACGGAAGAGGGAGCAGAGAGCATTGATGGTATCAAAGCGATCGATGATGCGACCGTACAGTTCACCACAAAAGAGGAGATGTCTCTGACCACATTTGAGAATTCTTATGCGCGTTATCTGATGACACTTCCAACACGTGCGTTCAAGAATCTGCGTGTCGGACTCGACTGCGCAAACGGCGCATCTTCGACGGTTGCGAAGGCCGTGTTCGATGCACTTGGCGCGAAGACCTATGTCATTAACAACACACCGGATGGTACGAATATCAATACGAACTGTGGTTCCACCCATATCGAGGGACTGCAGAAGTTTGTTGTAGAGAATAATTTAGATGCCGGATTCGCTTACGATGGCGATGCGGACCGTTGTCTGGCTGTCGATGAGAAGGGCAATCTGGTCGATGGCGACGCAATCATCTACATCTGTGGCAAGTATCTGCGTGACCGCGGCAGACTGAACAACAATAAGGTTGTAACGACAGTTATGTCAAACCTTGGTTTGTACAAGGCATTGGATGCAGAGGGTATCGGCTATGAGAAGACCGCAGTCGGGGACAAATATGTCTACGAGTGTATGATGGAGAACGGATATATCCTCGGTGGTGAACAGAGTGGTCATATCATCTTCTCGAAGAATGCAAGAACCGGTGATGGTGTTCTGACATCCCTGAAGATCATGGAAGCAATGGTGGAAGAGAAGATGCCGCTGTCCGAACTGACACGTGGACTGACGATCTACCCACAGCTTCTCGTGAATGTCAAGGTGACAAGCAAGAAGGAAGTTATGGAAGATGCAGATGTTCTTGCCGCAGCGAAGAAGGTAGAAGAAGCACTCGGGGACGACGGACGAATCCTGCTTCGTCAGAGTGGAACAGAGCCGCTCATCCGTGTGATGGTGGAAGCCGAAACGGATGCGCTGTGCAAGGAGCACGTAGATGCGGTAGTTGGTGTAATCCGAAGCAAAGGATATGAAGTACAGTAAGGATATAGGATGAATAATACCAGAAAACTTGAGACATCACTTGTGTTTTTTCTCAAGGCAGTTTTGAATTTGATATTGTTCTTTGCATTGTACGGAATTTATGCGAGATCAAACTGGCAGTTGTGGAATCTCTCGAGAACATCCGGTATCACGATTGCAGCATATGTTGTGATGCACTATATGTTTTCAACGATTTACGGACATTACGATATTGGAAAACGAAAGAGTAAGCCCATTGTGCTGTCTTTGTTTTTAAATCAGATATTTACCGATGTGATCTCCGTGATTGTACTGTCAATCATGAATACAAACCAGATGAATAACCAGAGCTTCAAGCTGGAACAGCCATACCTGCTTTTGCCGATTCTGGCAATTCAGTTTATAATGATCCTGATTTTTGTATATGGTGGCAATCATCTGTATTTTAAGATTTATCAGCCGGAGGATTGCCTTATTGTTACATCCTCCCAACAGAGTCTGAACGAGATTGTACGTGGTGTCTTGAAATACAAGCTGCAATACAAGGTAAATAAGGTTGCGGATTACCGGGATGCAAACCTCAAGCAGTACATTCTGGAACATGATACGATCTTTATCTATGACGTTCCGGTACAGGATCGTACACAGATTTTAGAGTATTGTTACCAGAATATGAAGAACGTATATTTCAACCCGGATATGCATGATGTGATCGA
The DNA here is from genome assembly GCA_900553925.1 of uncultured Clostridium sp. Taxonomy (GTDB): domain Bacteria; phylum Bacillota; class Clostridia; order Lachnospirales; family Lachnospiraceae; genus Coprococcus_C. Next base: position 5,382 of record USFH01000104.1, on the reverse strand, counting down.
GAAAAGCGCAAAACATTTTATCTTAGATGATGTGTCCGTGTATTGCAATTATTCCAAGGGGCTGACCCTGGAACAGCGGTTTATCAAGCGCGCGATGGATATCATTATCTCTGTGATCGCACTGCTTCTGACATCACCGGTTATGCTGGTTGTCGTGATCATGATTAAACTGGATGACCATGGGAGTATTATTTTTAAGCAGAACCGTGCGACGCGGGACGGAAAGATATTCTCGGTATATAAGTTCCGGACGATGCGTGAGAATGTGGAGAATTATTCTGTGGTGGAGGATGACGAGCGCGTGACACGCGTTGGAAAGTTCCTTCGGAAATACCGGCTGGATGAGATTCCGCAGTTCTTTAATGTCTTAAAAGGTGATATGAGCGTGGTCGGACCAAGACCGGAGATGCTGGCAAATGTATTTAACTATACATCGGTTCTGCCGGAGTTTGAATACCGCCTGCGTGTAAAGGCAGGTATTACCGGACATGCACAGATTGCAGGGAAGTATAATACATCTCCGAAGGATAAACTGATCTTAGATCTGACGTATATCGAAGAATATAGCTTCTGGCTGGATATCAAGCTGTTGTTCCAGACATTGATCGTTCTGTTCAAGAAGGATAGTACAGAGGCGTTTCACAGAGGAGAAGAACTGGTATTTGAAGAATATCAGCCGCCGGAACCAGAACATACTTCCGGCGTAGAATAAGTTACGTATAAAAAGAAAGAGCTTTTGCGGAAAACCGCATGCAGCTCTTTCTTTTTGTTTGTTTTATTCGCTTTATCTTTATATGGTAGAACCAGTATCTGGATGGTTACAGATTCTGCGCATACTCCTCAAATATGTAATCGTACATAGATGGCAGACCGACGAACTCACAGCCATAACGATAGCCGGCGTTGCCAATTGGCGTTACATACAGAATCTTTACAACGGATAAGATTATTTCTTCCCGGTTCTCGAATTCAAGCGTTGCATTGAAATAATAATTGATCGGAAGCTTGGACAGGGACATAAAGCCGATACCAGCTTTGGATATATCGAAGACCTCGATTTCGGTATCAAGATTCTCGATTTTTACACCATCCTGCTTAAATAAATTAGAAACTTCCAATTTGAGTTTGATTGGAAGTCTGACGTTCTTTCTTTTTTCCTGCATACGAATCCTCCAGCTTGGAATTTTTATTAGATTGGCACTATTATATCAAAAAAACAAGTGAAACGCTATATAAATTCACGAAAACTCGAAAAAAACACATAAACTGTTTGATACTTTAAGTTATCTAGGTTATAATAAGCAAGGTTTGAAAAAAATATCAAAAAAAGAAGCAATATGCAGATAATATGATTATAATGAGAGGAACGTGCGATATGAGTGATGTAATGGAACACTATCAGGATGATGGCCTGCACGAAGAATGTGGAGTCTTCGGCATGTATGATTTTGACGGACACGATGTGGCTAGAACGATCTACTATGGATTGTTCGCCTTGCAGCACAGAGGACAGGAGAGCTGTGGTATTGCGGTATCGGATACCGAAGGACCAAAGGGCAAGGTCCTTTCTTCCAAAGGTATGGGACTTGTGAATGAAGTCTTCACGCAGGAAGACTTAGATAAGCTCAAAGGAAATATCGGTGTTGGTCATGTACGATATTCGACAGCCGGCGCGAGTACCAGAGAAAATGCACAGCCGCTTGTACTGAATTATATCAAGGGTACCCTTGCTCTGGCACATAACGGGAATCTCGTCAATGCACCGGAGCTTCGGAGAGAACTCGCACATGATGGTGCAATCTTCCAGACGACGATCGACTCCGAGGTGATTGCATATCATATCGCAAGAGAGCGTGTAAAGACATCTTCGGCAGAGGAAGCAGTTCAAAATGCGATGCGTAAATTGGTCGGTTCCTATTCCCTGATTGTCATGAGTCCGAGAAAACTGATCGGTGCCCGTGATCCGTTTGGGTTCCGTCCGCTCTGCATCGGAAAACGTGACAATGCATACGTACTTGCATCCGAAAGCTGTGCGCTTGATACGATCGGCGCAGAATTTGTCCGGGATGTGGAGCCGGGAGAGATGGTTGTTATATCTCCGGAGAAGGGGATTGAGAGCCATAAGGATATGTGCCAGAAGGAACATGGCAGATGCGTATTTGAATACATTTATTTTGCAAGACCGGACAGCGTGATCGATGGTATGAGTGTGTATCAGTCCCGTATCATTGCCGGAAGATGTCTTGCGAAGGACAGCCCGGTTGAGGCAGATTTAGTCGTTGGCGTACCGGAATCCGGAAATGCAGCGGCACTTGGTTATTCGCTCGAATCCGGTATTCCATATGGAACCGCATTTGTAAAAAATGGCTACGTCGGAAGAACCTTTATCAAGCCGAAACAGAGCCAGCGGGAATCCAGTGTGCGCGTGAAACTGAATGTCCTGAAGGATGCAGTTGAGGGAAAACGTGTGATTATGATTGACGATTCCATCGTGCGTGGAACGACAAGTGACCGGATCGTCAGCATGCTTAAGGAAGCCGGTGCGAAGGAAGTGCATGTGCGGATTTCATCCCCACCATTTTTGTATCCATGTTATTTCGGAACGGATGTGCCGGACAGTGACCAGCTGATTGCATACAATCGTACAATCGAGGAGATCCGGCAGATCATCGGTGCGGATTCGCTTGGATACCTGAAGTTAGAACGGCTGCCGGAACTGACCGGAGGCAGACAGTTCTGTCAGGGCTGTTTCACAGGAAAATGGCCAATTGATCCACCAAAAGAAGATATTCGTGGCGAATATGACGCATAAGGTGTATAATAGAAGAACATATGAGGAAAATATATAAATTTGGAGGTTTTTATGAGCAGAGACAAGTATGTAAGCCCACTTTCAGAGAGATACGCAAGCAAGGAGATGCAGTATATCTTCTCCCCGGACATGAAGTTCAAGACATGGAGAAAATTATGGATCGCACTTGCTGAGACCGAGAAGGAGCTTGGACTAAAAGATGCCGATGGCAACCCACGTATCACAGACGAGCAGATCGAAGAACTGAAAAGCCATGTAGAGGATATCAACTACGATGTGGCAAGAGAGCGTGAGAAGCTCGTGCGTCATGACGTTATGAGTCATGTGTATGCATATGGCAAACAGTGCCCGAAGGCAGCAGGTATCATTCATCTGGGTGCGACAAGCTGTTATGTCGGTGACAATACAGATGTCATCATTATGACAGAGGCAATGAAGCTTGTTCGTACGAAGCTGATCAATGTCATCAATGAGCTTGCAAAGTTTGCAGATACATACAAGGATCTTCCGACACTTGCATTTACACATTTCCAGCCGGCACAGCCGACGACCGTTGGTAAGCGTGCGACACTCTGGATGCAGGAGTTACTGCTGGATTTAGCTGACCTTGAATATATGATCGGACAGCAAAAGCTCCTTGGCTGTAAGGGGACAACCGGTACACAGGCAAGCTTCCTGGAGCTTTTCGAGGGTGACCATGAGACAGTCAAGAAGATCGATGGAAAGATCGCAGAGAAGATGGGATTTGCAGCATGCTATCCGGTTTCCGGACAGACTTACTCGAGAAAGGTTGATGCAAGAGTCTTAAATGTTCTTTCAGGCATTGCGATGTCAGCCCATAAGTTCTCGAACGATATCCGTCTCCTGCAGCACTTAAAGGAAGTGGAAGAGCCGTTTGAGAAGAACCAGATTGGTTCCTCTGCGATGGCGTATAAGAGAAATCCAATGCGCAGCGAGCGTATCGCATCTCTGTCTGACTATGTGATGGCAGATGCATTGAATCCGGCAATCGTGGCAAGTACACAGTGGTTTGAGCGTACACTGGATGATTCTGCGAACAAGCGCATCTCTGTACCGGAAGCATTCCTTGCCATCGACGGTATTCTGGATCTTTATTTGAATGTCGTAGACGGGCTTGTTGTATATGACAAAGTAATCTACCAGCATTTCATGAAAGAGATTCCTTTCATGGCAACCGAGAACATCATGATGGATGCCGTAAAGCGTGGCGGAAACCGTCAGGAGCTGCATGAGAAGATCCGTGAGTATTCGATGATTGCGGGTGAGCAGGTCAAGAAGTACGGAAATGAGAATAACTTGGTAGAACTGATCGCATGTGATTCTGCATTTGGCATGACAAGAGAAGAAATCGAAGCACTGCTTGATCCGAAGAACTTTGTCGGTCGTGCACCGGAGCAGACAGCGGAGTTTTTAGCTGAGCAGATTCAGCCAATTCTCGATGCAAACAAAGATATCCTCGGCGTAAAGGCAGAGATTAACGTATAAGATGCGTAATCGTCGATGCGTATTGATTTTATTTTGAAAATAAAGTAAAATAGAAAGGTCGACTGCGGTCGATACACTATTAATTGCAAAGTGATAAAAACGGAGGTAACAGGTTAGACTATGGTACAGGCAGTAGTAGGCGCTAATTGGGGTGACGAAGGAAAAGGTAAAATTACAGATATGCTCGCAGAAAAGGCAGATATCATCGTGCGTTTTCAGGGTGGAGCAAATGCAGGTCATACAATCGTGAATAACTATGGAAAGTTTGCATTGCATACACTTCCTTCCGGCGTATTTTATGACCATACAACCAGCATTATCGGAAATGGTGTTGCATTGAATATCCCGGTGTTGTTCAATGAAGTAAAGTCGATTACAGACAAGGGAGTTCCAATGCCGAAGATTCTCGTATCGGATCGCGCACAGATGGTAATGCCATATCATGTATTGTTTGATGCATATGAAGAGGAGAGACTGGCAGGAAAGTCTTTCGGCTCTACAAAGTCCGGTATTGCACCGTTTTATTCAGATAAATATGCAAAGATTGGTTTCCAGGTTAGTGAGCTGTTCGACGATGAGGCAGCCTTGCGCGACAAGATCGAGCGTGTGATTGCATCGAAGAACGTATTGTTAGAGTATCTGTACAAGAAGCCGCTTCTGACCGTGGATGAAGTGTACAACACATTGATGGAGTACAAGGAGATGGTAGCACCATTCGTATGTGATGTATCTGCTTATTTGTATAATGCAATCAAGGAAGGAAAACATATCCTCTTAGAGGGACAGCTTGGTTCCATGAAGGATCCGGATCACGGTATCTATCCGATGGTAACATCTTCTTCCACACTGGCTGCTTATGGTGCGATTGGAGCAGGTATTCCTCCATATGAGATCAAGCAGATCGTAACAGTATGTAAGGCATATTCATCCGCTGTTGGCGCAGGTGAGTTTGTCAGTGAGATATTCGGAGAAGAAGCCGATGAGCTTCGCCGCCGTGGTGGTGATGGAGGCGAGTTCGGTGCGACAACCGGACGTCCGAGACGTATGGGATGGTTTGACTGTGT
>USFH01000103.1 GCA_900553925.1 uncultured Clostridium sp. | reverse complement strand
TTGGAGTAAAACAGCAGAAAAACAAGCAAATGCTCCAAGCTGGAAGAATTGAACAAAGAGTGGGTTGGAGTAAAACAGCAGAAAAACAAGCAAACACTCCAAATCGGAAGAATTATACAAAAAATGACCTGGAGCAAAATCAGATAATTATAAGGATTGCTCTAAAATCGACTCTCTTGCATAGGCATCTGCACCAAATCAATATATAATATAATCGTTATATTACAAAATCGTAAGAAACCTGTAATCAAGACCGATGGATGGCGGCTGAAAAACCATATATACTGAGTACAGTTGATGCGGGAGATGGTTTGCACAAGTCATGTGGAAACCGGAGAACCATTAAGGTATGAGAATCATGGAAAACGCTGACGTGGAAGGAACACAGTATGTCTGCGTGCATGAGCAGGCAAAATAACAGCTGGAATCCAGAGACCGCAAAGCAGCAGAAGCACAACATGCCTGCCCGCAATCAGAATGTCAGCAAACGAAGGGAGACTATCTATGAATGAGATATTAAAGCTTGACAATGTAGAAAAATACTATGGCAACAAAGCGAATCTGACAAAGGCGGTAGATAAGATTTCTTTCTCTGTAGAGAAAGGCGAGTTTGTCGGAATTATGGGAGCCAGCGGCTCCGGCAAGACAACGCTCTTAAACTGTATTTCCACGATTGACCGTGTGACAGCCGGACATATCTATGTCGGGGATAAGGACATCACAACAATCAGGGGGAATGAATTAAATAAGTTCCGCCGGGAAGAGCTGGGATTTATCTTCCAGGATTTTAATCTGCTGGATACACTGACCGGATATGAGAATATTGCACTGGCTCTCTCCATCCAGAACGTAAAACCGAAGGAGATTGACAGCCGGATCAAAGAGGTTACGAAGCGGCTTGGCATCGAGGAAGTTCTGAACAAATACAGCTATCAGATGAGTGGTGGACAGAAGCAGCGCGTGGCGGCAGCCAGAGCCCTGATCACGAATCCGAAGCTGATCTTAGCCGACGAGCCAACCGGTGCTCTTGATTCGAAGTCCTCCCGCTATCTGTTGGAAAGTATGAAGGAGATGAATGAAGGGCTTGCTGCAACGATTCTGATGGTTACACACGATGCTTTCACAGCAAGCTATGCATCGCGCGTGATCTTCATCAAGGATGGTAAGATATTCAATGAGATCCGCAGAGGCGATGATACCCGGAAACAGTTTTTTAACCGCATTATTGAGGTTGTGACAGTGTTAGGGGGGAGTTTGAATGATGCTCTTTAAATTATCCACCCGGAATATCCGGAAAAGCATGCAGAACTATCTGATTTATTTTGCAACGTTGATCTTAGGAGTGGCAATCTTCTATGTATTTAATGCACTTGGAAGCCAGACGGTTATGTTGAAGGTATCGTCGAACACAGCGGAGCTCATCGGGCTTATGAACGAGGCAATGTCTGTCGTCAGTGTGTTCGTATCGATTGTACTTGGCTTTCTTGTTGTGTACGCAAGTACCTTCCTGATGAAACGAAGGAAGAAGGAATTCGGCATCTACTTAACGCTCGGTATGGGAAAAACACAGGTGGCAAAGATTCTTGTGATCGAGACACTGCTGATCGGCGTGATCTCTCTGGTAATCGGGTTACTGCTCGGTATCGGTATCTCACAGGGAATGAGTGTCGTGACGGCGAACCTCTTCGAAGCGGATATGACGAACTTCCGGTTTATGGTCAGCACATCAGCCATCATCAAAACAATTATTTATTTTGCAATCATGTATGTGATCGTCATGGCATTAGATGTAATCATTGTCAGCCGCGCCAAACTTATAAACCTGCTTTATGCAGGTGCAAAGGCACAGAAAAACCACGCAAAAAATCCGGTTGTCTGTGTGCTTGTATTTATTATTGCGGCAATTCTGCTTGGAACGGCATATTATAAAGTGACAGCCGGTGTCCGCACAATCTCTGACTTTCAGGGACTTGGTATCCAGATCGCGAAAGGTATCATCGGAACCTTCCTTGTATTCTGGTCGGTCTCCGGGATGCTGCTTGCAATCGTGAAGCGGTGCAGACGGTTTTATTATAAAGGAATCAACTCGTTCAGTGTGAAGGAACTTGGAAGCCGGATCAATACAACGGTGTTCTCCGGAGGGATTATCTGTCTGCTGCTCTTTTTTACGATTTGTATTCTGTCAAGCTCGGTGGCAATCCGCAACTCAATGAACCATGTGTTAGAGACATGTACGCCGGTTGATGTGCAGTTTTCAAAGCTGTATTCGTATGATGCAGCCGAGGACTATGACATGACCGGACACAATGTGGAAGAAAACCTGAAAGCCTGTGATATCGATACATCAAAGCTTACAGATGTGACCGAAATGATTCTCTATGCACCGGAAGAAATTCGTGTCGGAGATTTCTTCGGAAAGGCATTTGCAGAGAGCGGATCGGATGTTTATTTCAAAGAAGCATCGATGGAGACGATGCACATTGGAGATTATAATGCGTTTGTAAGCTCCTTTGGCGGAACAACAATCGATCTTGCAGAGGATGAATATGCAATACTCTGTAATTACGGGGAGATGGAACCACGATACAACGCAGGACTTGCGGAGGGACAGACGGTTACGATAAAAGGAAAAACCTATCATCCGAAATACAGTACCTGCGTGGATGGAATCGTGCACATCAGCAATTCAGAGAGCAATGCAGGCGTGCTGCTTGTCCCGGATTCTGTGGATATGTCTGACTGTGATTTCTGGTATGATATCTATTCAGCGAATTATAATACGACAGACCAGACAGAGGTGGATGCGCTTAATGAGTACTATAGTGATGCACATTTCTACAAACTGCAGGAGGCGAAGGCAGAGACGTTTGTTGGTGGGGACGGTTCCTATTATTCCGTAAACTGCGAGACAAGCAAGCGGCTCCGTGACAACAGCGTGGGACTTACTGCGATGATCGTATTCATCGGCATCTACTTAGGTGTTGTATTCCTGATTTCCGGTGCCGCGATTCTGTCACTCAAGGAGCTTTCCGAGGCAGCCGACAGCAAGGAGAAATACAGGATCCTGCGCCGGATCGGAGTGGACGAGAAGAAAATCCGTCATTCCCTCCTGGCACAGTCGGGCGTGTTCTTTGCCATGCCGCTTTTACTCGCAATCGTGCATTCCGTCTTCGGAATGCAGACAGCAATGTTTATTCTGGCCGCATTTGGACGGGGCGGACTGCTTGGTTCGATTCTGCTTGCGGCAGCGATCATACTTGCGATATATGGTTTTTATTTTGCAATCACATATATCTGCAGTCGCAAGATTATCAGTGAATAGCCGGCTGTGCAGAGGGGATGATTGTGGACGCGGCAGCCCCTATGTTCATAACAACTGCAATGCTTCCATCATACATGAATAAATATCTTGAAAAATCAGAATAACTAGGCTATAATTAGCACATATTAAAAATATAATATATCTGGAATGTTCGATAACTCCTGTTATTTTTGAACCTACATTTACTTTAAACGGGATTCCTATATCTGTGATACTATGTCAGGCCTCCTCCGAGTGGAAGACAGACGATCACATGCGGTTGCCCACCTAGCGTCAGCTAGGAGTCAAAAGGCAGGAACCGGCATCCCGGATATATTTTTTTGGAGGAAAATACGTGAAAAAGAAGATACTCACGTTTGTATTTTTGCTGATTATAGCCGGGATAGTTATGATTGCCGGTCATGAGATCGCACGGCATATGCACAAAGCGGAACAAAATACGGAAACAACAGAGGTTCCTGTAGATTATAGCTTATATTACACCTATGCAGATGTGGAGAATGTCGTCAGTTATCTGGCAGATACAAAGGCAGAATCTGAGGCATTATCCCGTTTGATCGATCCTTTGAAGAAGAGTGAAGTGATCGATGTGGCGTTTGTGAAGTCAGTGGCACAGGTAATACAGGTAAAAACATCCATTTATGAGGAAGCATTAAATGGAAAGAAGGATTCTGACTATGTGACAAAGGCAGAATTCGAGGACTTCTATGAGCGGATTGTCGCGTCGGCAACCGTGAAGGGCCTGCTTCGCAAGGATGTTTTGGTGCTTGCAATATCAGAGGAGGATAAAACGTCTTTTTCTGATGGACAGGACACCTATAATGCAGAATTTGAGATTGATGAAACCTATGAGGGAAATGTGCTCGATGTCTATATGAAGAATGGTATGATCTTCAAGATTAACAGCCTTGGCAATTCTGAAATTACATTGCAGAATGTATGGGTGAAGGAAATCTCTGACGGTATGTGTACATTCTTATATGGGAATCTGGAGAAGACATATCCGGTACGGAGTGAAGCGGAACTGCCGGATTCAGGGATTGCAGTAGCCACGAGTCTGGATGCAGACAGACAGACGGTGGATCCTTATGAGACAGACGGCTATGTGGCAAATCTTGTCTTTAACTATGCAGGAATCTGTAAGATTGAACGTCCACAGAAGATTCTGCGTGGCAGGGTGATTTCGACGGCTGATACACAGATTCAGGTGGAAAAAATCGGAGGACTCACACTTGCGGATCATTATAAAATGTATAACGTCTACGAGGATGCCATAGATGAGGAGAGCCTTTCCCTTTTGACCGGCTATTCGTATGTGGATATGTATCTGCAGGATGGAAAAGTCGGGGCTGTTGTGATCAATCAGAAACTGAAAACCGAGGATATCCGAGTAATTATCAGTAATGATGATTACACATCCTATGAGATGGAAATGGTACAGCTCACAGCGACAACTGCGTTTACAGTAACGAATCCGGATGATACAGAGACGAAGTATCAGGCGGGCGATGTGGTGACAATCGAGGCATCGGGATACGAAGAAGACGAGGTGCTGAAGGTGGAGCCGGATACACACAGCGGGCGGATTAAACTGCTCAGTGTGACACGGGAATGTGGCAATCCGGAATACGATGGTCTAATAGAGTTAGATGTACAGGATGGTTATATTTATGTGATAAATGAGCTTTCACTGGAACGTTATCTGGCGAATGTCGTGGCAAATGCAATGCCGTCTGATTATCCGGATGCAGCGATGCAGGCGATGGCAATCTGCACCAGAGGAATCGCTTATGCGAAGCTTAAGGATGAGAGTTATGCCGAATATCATGCGCATCTTGATGATTCCAGTCTGTGTCAGGTATATAATAATGTGGCGGAAACAGATGCATCGATCCGCGCGGTAAAGGATACATACGGGCTTGTTCCGACGTATCAAGGAACGCTGATCGTGCCGATGACATTTAATACATCCTTTGGAACTACCTGTACAAATGCGGAGATCTGGGGAGGAGATTCCTATAGCTATCTGGAATCCAATGTGGAGAATCTGGACAAAAGCAGGATAGACCTGTCAGATGAAAAAGATTTTGTGGCATTTTTGACAGATAGTGAAGCGTATAATATTATAGATAAAGATTCTCCATACTATAGATGGGATATTTCATTTACGCAGGAAGAGATGACTGAGGCCGTGGAAATGGCTTTGACAGATCGGAAATCTGTCATGGAAGATTCCATACAGGTGGAAGACGAAAACGGTGCATTTATATCAGCGGAATTGCCGAAGCTTGGGACGATCACGTCGATTGAGGTTGCTGAGCGCTCAGCGAGCGGTGTGGTGACACGGCTTTTGATCCGCGGAAGTGAACATGCGGTATTGATAAGCGGACAGAGTAATATCCGTGCAATCTTGAATCCTGTGCATCAGGAAATCGTGCGGCAGGATGGTTCCACGATAATCGGCTGGACATCACTCCCAAGCCCATATTATTATGTAGAACAGACGGAACGTGGATTCGTTGTTCATGGCGGCGGATTCGGACATGGAGCCGGGATGAGTATCTATGGAGCCGGTGTGCTCGGCAGACAGGGAAAAAACTACAAATATATTTTACGACATTATTTTTCTTATATTGATTTTGCATCGATTTACACGATGGACGATCAGGATAGCGGAGAGACAACTCAGACAGAGCAAGAATAATAAAATGGGGTATCTATGAAAAAGGTTGTTCGTTTTATTGTTAAATTTGTGAATAAAGCAACCGCGGACAGTGTGCCGGCATATGCGGCACAGGTTGCTTTCTTTGTGATGCTTTCATTTTTTCCATTTATGATGTTGCTGGTCATGATCGCATCAAAGTTGTCAGTCATGAATGCAAATGTGCTTGGCTATATTTTGCGGGTGGTGCCGAGCGGACTCGAGTCGTATGTTGCGTATATCGTGGATGATGTGGTCAATGCGAATGTCCAGTCATTTACACTCATTACGGTATTTGTCAGTTTATGGTCTGCGGCAAAGGGCATTCAGGCGCTCTCTACAGGGTTAAATAAGATTTATGGTGTTGAACAAAACAAAAATTATTTTCTTGTACGCCTGATCTGTGCGCTTTATACACTTATATTTATGCTGCTATGTCTGGTTGTGATTGCAATTCAGGCGTTCGGTTCGCAGATTGCCCATAAGATTATAGATCATTACCCGGCATTTGCAGATGCAACACTTTTGATATTAAGCTTGAAGAATGTTGTGACATTCCTTGTGATCTTTATCTTTTTGCTTTTGATTTATTACCAGCTTCCGAACCGGCGCGGACATATGCGGCATGAGTTTTCAGGTGCTGTGCTGGCATCCGTTGCATGGATGTTGATGACAAGGGGATTTTCTGTCTATATTAAGTATTCCGCAGACAATTCGAAGATGTATGGAAGTATGACATCCATCGTATTGATTATTATCTGGCTGTATATCGGCATGCAGATTGTTTTGTATGGCGCAGAAATCAATTATTATCTGTCGGATCTGATCTGGAAATACCGGGAGAAGTATCGGTTAAAGAAAAAACGTAAAAGGGAAGAAAAGCAGAGATTAAAAAATCAACAGGAAGAAAAAGCAGATATATCTTAATGTCAATCGGTTGACACTCCAAAACGGATGTGCGATAATCAAACCGATAAATTACAACAAGATGGAGGGACAAAGATGTATAGTTTTGATGAAATAGCAAATTTCGATCCGGAGATTGCACAGGCAATGACGGACGAGATTAACAGACAGGATCATAATATTGAGCTGATCGCATCAGAGAATATCGTATCCAAGGCAGTTATGGCAGCTATGGGAAGTCCGCTTACGAACAAGTATGCAGAGGGGTATCCGGGAAAGCGTTACTATGGCGGATGTGAGTATGTCGATGTAGTGGAAGATCTTGCAAGAGAGCGTGCGAAGAAGTTGTTTGGATGTGAATATGTCAATGTTCAGCCACATTCCGGCGCACAGGCAAATATGGCAGTATTCTTCGCTATTCTGCAGCCGGGCGATACATTTATGGGTATGAATCTGGCACATGGCGGACATCTGACACACGGTTCACCGGTCAATATGTCAGGTAAGTATTTCAACGTCGTACCTTACGGTGTCAACGATGAGGGATTTATCGATTATGATGAGGTGCTTCGCATCGCGAAGGAATGCAAGCCGAAGATGATCGTAGCCGGTGCATCTGCATATGCGAGAGCAATCGATTTCAAGCGTTTCCGTGAGATCGCAGATGAGGTTGGCGCAGTTCTTATGGTAGATATGGCACACATCGCGGGTCTGGTTGCAGCCGGACTTCACGAAAGCCCAATCCCATACGCACACGTAACAACAACCACA